>NZ_JBITJV010000028.1:113790-129215 GCF_044460385.1 Streptomyces sp. NPDC050121
GCGGCCGCTCTTTGGTGCGGTCCTCGCGCGGGGGGGGGGGGGCGGGCGGCCGGCGGCCCCCCCCCCCCCCCCCCCCCCGCCCGGCGGCCAGGACGACACCCACCGCTCGCCGACGTGCAGATCCGCCTTCTACGGCCGACACGCCCCGCTGCGCGCCTGAGCTGCGGTCCAGCCCGTGATCAGAGTGCCGCAGACGGGCTGCCCTGCCCTGTCCGGGCGGACGGGCTACTGCCAAACCACACAGACCGCCCCAAGATCGGGCCGGTCGGCCGCTGTGAACAACGCGAGTGCGCCGTGCAGTGCGGCGCGAGTGAAAGGAGTACAGGAATGTCCTCTACGGTGCGCAATGGCTTCGCGTTCGCCGCGATCACCCTTGCCCTGACCGGCGGCCTTGCCGTCACCGGCCCCGCACACGCCGAAGTACGTGGCACACAGCCCGTGGCCGCCCGGACCTCAACCGTGGTGCCGGTGTCCCACAACACCTCGGCCGCCAACAGCGTCAGGAAGATCCGCACCAAGGGCACGCAGGTGGCCCTGCGGGAGTGCCCGCGCACGAGTTGCCGGGCCGTCACGCGGGTGTCCCATGTGACCCTGCGGGCGTTCTGCCAGACCAACCGGCACACCACCAAGGTCTCGGGAAACAAGTGGTGGACGAAGGTCACCCTGCTGTCCGGCAGCGACCCGGCCTGGGTGAGCAACCACTACGTCCGCGGAGCGGCCCCCAAGGTGCCCCACCTGCCCGCTTGCTGACAGCCAGCCGGCCGCCAACCCCTACGAGCTGCACTTCCTGCCAGGAGACAGACATGCGCATACCGTCCCACCGCACCCGAACTCTCAGCGCCCTGGTCCTGACCACCGGACTGCTCCTCACCGTACCCGTCATGGCTGCTCACGCGTCCGTCGGAACCCAGGCGCCCAGGCCGACGGCTCAAGCCGCCGCCGTGCACCCCTGCACCTACCGCTCCACCGTCGGCTACACCTGCGACTACTACTACGGCACCGCGACCATCAGCGAGGGAAGCTCCAACACCGCTGCCGTCAGGGAAATCCAGGACATCATCAACGTGCACACGGACTACCCCATCCTGCTGTCCGTCGACGGCAGCTTCGGCCCCAACACCCTCACCGCGGTCAAGTGGCTCCAGAGTCACCACCACATCACCGGCGGCGCGGACGGCATCGTCGGCAGCCACACCTGGGACTACCTGCGCCGCTGACCAACACCCGGCACAGCAGGATCACTGCGGCCCGTCGACAACGGCATCTCGCCCTGACGGCCCGGCCGACACGATCGCGAGCACTCGACGGCGCCGGATCGGGCGGCCACACCGCCCCACCCGGCGCCGTACCTCGCATACGCACGGACCGCTGCTGGTGCCGCGTAGCCGACGCGCACCGCACAGACGCCGATGCCACGTCACCAGCCCACCGTGCCGATGACAACGCCCACACAACGGGAGAGAACCTGATGACCACAAGGAAGATGCCGGCCATGGCATGGGGGACGTTCCACCTCACGCGCATGGTCAAGACCGCCCGGATCACGGCGACGGGAGTCGCCGTCGCTGCCCTGCTGATCGGCGCTCAGGCCACCACGGCCGCGACACCTCAGACGACGTCCGCCGGTCAGACGGTGGCCAGCACGTGCGGCCCCAGCGTCAATCCCAACCGCTACATCCCCCGCAAGAGGCGGCACAACGGCCCCGCGACGTGGATCGGCAACACTCGGATACAGCTGCGCTACGGCGACACACGACGCGGGGGACCGCGCTACTACTGGGCCCAGATCACCGGCGCCGGCCGGGGCGACACGGTCACCCTCTACTGGGACATCGACTACGGATCCTGGCGGGACAGCGGTGCCTGCTCGGCGACCGTGCACTCGGGAGGAGGGCAGAACACCCGGGCCGTCAAGTCCGTCCACGGCCACGGCTTCTATCTGGAGGCGCAGGCGTGCGGCCATCACGCCGACCGAACCAGGTGCACCCCCTCGCGCCCCTGACCCACGTCCAGCACGTAGTGATCCAGCTGACCGGTGACCGGCAAGGCAGCCGCTCACCCAGCGCCCGGACCAACTGCACATCGTGATCAAGGGCGATCAGGGTTCTTGCGTGCGGGCCTCCGCCGAGCGGTGCCCCGCAGCCGACGCCGGGCCGGGCCTGCACCTGCCCGCCCGGTGTCACCCCGCCCGCCCAGCACGCACTGACCGCTCACGCCCGCGTGTGAAAGGAGCCCCACGCATGAACCCCGGCAAGCGCCGCGCCACGGTGCTGGAATTCGAGGACTACGTCCGTACCCGGCACGACGCTCTACTGCGCAGCGCCCGCCGCCTGGTCCACGACCCCCTCGACGCCCAGGACCTCCTGCAGATCGCGCTGTTACGCACGTACGGCCAATGGGAACGCATCGCCGACAAACGGCTCGCCGACGCCTACCTGCGCCGCGTCATGATCAACACGCGCACGGAGTGGTGGCGGGCACGGAAGCTGGAGGAGATTCCGACGGCACACCTGCCTGAGACGTCCGTCAAGGACTCCAGCGACCAGCACGCCGACAGGGCCCTGCTGACGGAAGTCCTGAAGGCTCTGGCCCCCAATCAGCGCAGCGTGGTCGTGCTTCGGTGCTGCGGGCAGATGACCACGGACGAGACCGCCGCCACGCTCGGCATGGCCCCCGGAACGGTCAAGAGCACACTGCATCGCGCGCTCGCCCGACTCCGTCAGGAGATCGCACGTCGCGACCCTGACACTGCATCGACGTCAGCCACGGGACATACATGAACAACGGCCTGCCGGCCTCGATGCCGTCCCGCCGGCCGGGCCTCGGTCATGGTCACGGCCGAACTGCACCTCGATCGTGAACTCGGCGGCACCCACCCGAGCACGCATTGATTCACGCGGCGGATGGAGAGCACGGGCCGCGGCCTGCGCCGCTCGCGGAACGCGGGTCCGCCGGGCCGCCGTGCGGAGGTTCAGGCGCTCTTTAACAGACGGCAGGTGATGGCCAGCCCGGTTTCGCGGGTGAGTTGCCCGGGCAGTCGACGCCCACTCGCTGTACGGGAGTCGCGCCAGGGGCCGTTAACCACCTCTGTCCCCTGGCGCTGGCAGAATGCCGTCACCCACCGCCTGCCGATCTGCGCGCCTGCGATCGGCGGGCGGGCCGCGGAGGCCTCCGGGCACGCCCGTACGTTCACACCGGTCGCCCACACGTACAACTGGGGGTCCGACGTGGTCGCCTGGGCCGACGTGGGGAGCGGCAGGGGAAGCGCCGCGGCCGTCGCGACGGCGCCGGCCGGGATCGCGCGCCGCAGTGAACGCGCCGCCGCGCGCAGGGTGCTCGTCATGGTCGTCTCCTTGCTCGGTAGCTGTTGCGAGGCGGGGTTGGCCGAGCTGACGGCGGAATGGGTTCAACCCTCCGCGTGCACCCCAACTCTCATATGGATAAGCTGATTTGACTGACCGACAAGCGCCAACCGCGCTGAAGCATCAGGCCCCCTGACGGGAGACAGCAGCACGTGGACACCACCGGACCAGGCACCGCCGAAAGCATTGCCGCACGCTTCCATGACGTCGACTCGTCCGCCGTCCCCGAGGACTTCGTCGCCTATCTGTGGAAGATGGAGGAGAGCGAGAGCGGCCGCGCGGTGAGGGAAACCACCTACCGCGCCCTGGACGCCGCCGAGGGCAAGGGAGTGGACGTCGGGTGCGGCGCCGGCCGCGCCGTCGCCGACCTCGTACGGCTCGGAAAGGACGCCGTGGGGGTCGACAGCAGCCAGGCCATGGTCGACGCGGCCCTGGCCAGGTTCCCGCACTGTCACGTCGTCAGGGGCAGCGCCTTCGAGCTGCCGTTCGAGGACGGTGAACTGTCGTGGTACCGGTCCGAGCGGACCTTCCTCCACTTCGGCGATCCCGCCGAGGCGCTGGCCGAGGCCCGCAGGGTGCTGAAGCCGGGCGGGACGATCGTTCTCGCGGACCCCGATCTCGGGTCGATGGTGGTGAGTTCACGGATCCCGGAGACGACCGGCGCGGTCAAGGGCGCGTTCTGCTCGGCCGTCCCGAATCCCCACGCCGGCACCCACAGCGCCTGTCACCTCGCCGACGCCGGATTCACCGGCATCGAGGTCGTACCCGTCATGGCGACCCTGAACGACCACGCGTCCGCGTTCGACGTGGTGCTGGAGCCGGCCCTGACGGCGGCTCTCGCCCAAGGCGCCGTCAGCGAGGAGGAGGCGGCGCGGTGGAAGGACGACCTGAGCGATCTCTCCCGCCGGGGCGCCTTCACCGCAACGGCGATCTTCTTCGTCACCACGGCCCGCCTGGCGTCGTAAGGACGGACAGGGCCTGGTAGTCGGGTCGCTCGGGGATGCAGGCGGGTGGCCCGGGGATGATTCTCCCGGGCCACCCGACGAACCCCTCAGTCGGCTGAGCGGAGCCGCAGCCGTTCCCGGAGCACGTTCTTTCGGACCTTGCCGGTCTCGTTGCGCAGCAGTACGGGCAGGAGTTCCAGGCGGGACGGCATGCACCATTCGCTCATGCCGAGCCCGCCGAGCCAGTCTCGCAGGCCCTCGAGGGTGGGCGTCCCCTCCCCCGGGACGACGACCGCACAGGCGAGCTCGCTGCCGTGGCCGCCCGGGTAGCCGACCAGGGCGACATCCCGTACGTCGGGGTGGTCCAGCAGTGCCGACTCGACGTCACTGACCGGGATCATGATGTCGCCGATCCGGTCTTCGGCACGGCCGTGCAGCCGGATGCCACCGCGGCCGTCCGGTGCCGCGAGGTCACCGGTGTCGTACCAGCCGTTGTCGTGCTCGGCGAGCACGGACAGCCGGCCGTCGTCCCGGCCCCAGGTGGCCAGGCACAGCGAAGGGCTGCGGACGAAGAGACGCCCGGGCTGCTCGTCGCTGATCGGGTGGTCTGCCCGCAGATCGATCTCGTGGCCCGGGGCGCAGCGCCCGACGGTGCGGCCGGCCAGGTCCTGGTGTTCTCCGGAGCGGGTGAAGATGTTGGGGCCCTCGGTCATGCCCCAGCCCACGTCCAGCGGGATTCCGAAGGTCTCGGTCACCCGGCTGAACAGCGGCTGAGGAACGATGGTGCCTCCTGCGCGGATGACCCGCACGGTGGGCAGTCGCAGCGACGTGCGTTCCATCGCGTCGATAAGGGTGGAGAGGGTGACCGGGACGATGACCATCCAGCTGACGTGGGCCTGGGCCAGGAAGGGGATGACGGCCTCCGGCTCCCAGCGGTCCGTCATGACCGCGCAGGCCCCGCGGTGCAGCGGCATGAAGAGCCCCATGGTGAGGCCCACAATGTGCGTCGCCGCGTTCGGTGAGTAGACGCGGCTGTCGGGGCCGATGTCGTCGATGGCTGCGAGGGGGGCGTACCAGGCGTACGAGGTGTTGAGGGTGTGCAGCACAGCCTTCGGCTCGCCGGAGGTACCGGAGGTGAACAGCACCAAGGAGACCCGGTCCGGGTCCACGACGGACGGATCCGGCAGGTTGCCGTGCTCTGTCTGCTCGAAGTACTCGCGGAAGTCGAGGTCCCCGTCGTCCCCGTCGGCGGTTCGCTCGCCGAGCACCACGCGGTGGCGCAGTGCGGGCAACCGAGGTGCCATCTCGGCCAGCGCCGCGGCGTGCTCGAAGTCGTCCCACCGGTCGATGGTCACGCAGACGACGGCATCCAGCCGGCGGAGCATCCGCTCCAGCTCACGGGGGCGGAACGCGCACATGATCGGCGCGGCGACGGCCCCGAGCCGTGCGCAGGCCAGTGCCAGCGGTCCGACCTGCCAGAGGTTCGGCAGCTGCATCGCGACGACCTGACCGCTGCGCACACCCAGCGCGTGCAGGGCGCCGGCGAAGCGGTCCACGTACTCGGCGTACTGCGCGTAGCTCAGCTGTAGGGTGCCCCGGCGGGACTCCGACACGAGAAGGGCGGGGGCGTCGGGGGTCTCATCACGCCACCGCGCCAGGTCGTCCAGGATGGTGTCGGCGCGCCAGTGGTCCTCCTTGCGGTACTGCTCCACGGTGGTGGCGGAGGGGCGCAACGTGGTGATCGGGTTCACGATTTTCACTTCCAACCAGAATAAAATTGTGGTCTATTCCTGCCGCTCAGGGTGCGCACCCACTCGTACAGGCCGGGGCCCGGTATCCGGCGTCGCCCGCGTTGGCGCAGAGCCGTTCGAGGACGGAGAGCCCGCGCGGCCCGGCGCCGATCACACACACGACGACGGCAGCGCGGGCGGCACCCAGGAGGCCGGGTCCGGGTTCGGTCATTCCACGCCCAGCCCGTCGCGCCAGCTCGGCCGCAGCGGCTTCCAGCCGAGTTCCCTACGCGCCCGGGCGTTCGACGCGCCGGCCGCCGAGGTGAGCTGGTGGGTCATGTACCAGCCGAACATCCGCAGTGCCATCTCCACCGGGATCGTGCGCGGCGGCGGGGCGTCCAGCGCCTGGGCGTAGTGGGGCAACCACTGTGCGGCCGGGGCGGGTTCGTCGTCCGTGATGTGGAAGGCGCCGGTGGCCTCCGACTCCACGGCCGCCACCGCCGCGCCCACGGCGTCGTCCACATGCAGGAAGGAGGTGACCCCGGCCCCGCCCTCGGGCAGCGGGAACCGCCCCGCGAGCACCCCTTGCGCGGATCCGCCGCCGGTACGGGCGTACGCGGTGCCGGGCCCGTACAGCGACCCGTACCGCAGCACCGCGCCGCTCAACTCCGGCTCACCGCCCAGTACTTGCGCCTCCAGGTCGGCGACCGCCCGGACGGTGGCCTTCCAGCCGGGGTCCGGGGCGTCCACGTACAGGGGTACGTCCTCGTCGACGACTGTGTCGCCGGTCGGTGCGGCGGCGAAGGCGATGGACTGCGCGACCAGCCGCCGGGCACCGGCCGCGCGGGCTGCCGCGACCAGGTTGGCGGTGCCCTCGGTGCGCAGTCGCGCAGTCTGGGTGAAGGCGTCCACCGGGTTGTCGAACATCGACCGCAGCGCCGTCAACTGATGGACGACCACCTCGGGACGTGCCTCCGACACGGCGGCCAGCACCGCCTCCCGGTCGAGGGCGTCGGCGACCACGATCGCGTCCGCCTCCGGAGCGCGGGCCCGGGACTCCTCCCGTACCAGCGCGCTCACCTGGTGTCCCCGCGCCCGCAGCGCGCCCACCAGGGGATGGCCGACCACGCCGGTGGCTCCTGTGACAAGTATCCGCATCGCGTTCAGTCCTTCGGGTTGTCGTGAGCAAGGGGCGTGCGTACGCGCATCAGCAGGCGGCACGCCTTGTCGCCGCGTAGGCAGGTCTCGGCGCGGTTCTCCGTGAGGGTGACCCCGAGCCCCTCTGACCAGCGCGCGTGGATGTCGGTGCACGGGCACCGGTAGCCGTCCAGTGAGCCCGCCATCCGCACCATGGTTGCGGGTGTCGCCCGTGACGGGCAGCGGGCCGGAGAGACGGCCCACGCGCTGTCCGACGTGCGTCGCGACCCTGCGCAGCGCCACGGCGTTGAGCCCGTTCGCGGCCTCCTGCCCGAACCGGCTCGCCACCCCCTGGTACCAGTTCGCGTCGTGCTGCCACCACAACCGGTACGCCTCGCTCGCCCGGGCGCGGTGATTGACGTTCTCGGCACCCGTACCCGTACCCGTACCCGTACCCGTGCTCATCGCTGCTCCCGGGCGGCGAAGCGGTCGCGCATCACCCGTTTGAGTACCTTGCCGGTGGCGCCCTTGGCGACGTCGTCGGTCTTCATGCGCAGGGCGCGGGTGACAGGGGGGAATCCGACGGTCCGGAGCGCTGTGTTGACCCGCAGGGTCAACACGTCGTCGCCGTCGGCGCGGTCCGACAAGAGCTCCCGTACGGAGTCGGTGGTGATGATCCCGTCGGCCCCGCCTGCCACGAGCGCCCGCAACAGGTCGTCCCACTTGGCGGCGGGGACGATCGGACCGTCCGAGACGCTGTGGTCGAGCGGGATGAGCAGATGCCGGTCGTCACCCGCGAGCGAAAGTCTTCTCAAGCGTAATTGTTTGCCGGTTTCAGCATGGGTAGCGAACCTTCCCGGACTGCGGGCCGCATTGAGAGATCCGAACCACGACATTCCGATGCGATTCTCCGTGTCCGAAAAACGATGACTGTAGAACTTTCAAGTTAACCGGTCATGAGCATTCTCGCGTGACAGCTCTTTGGCAAGGCGTTCCAGAGGAAATTTTTATACGAATCTCTGCATGAACATTGACAGGATGTCGACAGGCCGTGTGGGGTTGACTACGTCCGCACCGGCTGTTTCATATTTTTTATGCGAATAAGTCCGTTCTGCCGCCTGGTAGCCCATCGGACGCCCTGTCGCCTGGCCGCCCGTTCAGGGAAAGACCATCTTGCCGAAATCGATTTCTAATGACTAAGGGGACGTCCCCGCTCCGGTTCGTGTTCTACGCGACGTCATCCACGCCTCCACTCGGAACCCGGAACCGACCCCCCACGCTCGAATTTCAATTGATGACCGCCGACGCGAAACCGGCATTCTCACCTTCCATGAACAAAGAAGGCCGCAAAGACCGAGAAGACTGCAAAGGTGGCGAATAGCGTCCGGATTGGCCGCCGGCCTTCGAGACCGGCAGGACCTCGGGCAGACCGCAAAGCGAGGACCCGCTCCGCGAGCAGGAGCGCAGGCGGCCACCCCGCAACAGGAAGCGGCCTTCGCCGGCAGCCTGGACAGTGTCGGCCATCGGCCATCGGCCAACATGAACGTGAACTGCTCTTCGCCCGGCATGAGTTGCTGGGAGCCGAGCGTCTGGCCTGGCTCTCCGCGCTCACCCGCTGGAAACTGCAGGAGGATGTCGGCGAGGACGAGTACACCTCCACCCTCGAGCCGCCCGTACCCACCGGCCTTGCCCGACTCACCGGCCCGCAGCAGGCCTTGGCCGACTTCCTTCACGTCGACCCGCACCTGTCTCGCCGCGGCTGCCCGCAGCCGACGATCGGGGCCCGGGGCCGGCCCGCTCGCCATGGGCAGCCATCCCCGCCGCCCACCAGGCGTCATGCACCGGCATGAACCTCCCTGCGGAACGCCCCTGTTCGAGGGCGGTGGTCCCGGGAAACGCGCCGGGCTCGCGGTCGCCAAGATCGAGACCTCGACGCCGTCATCAGCCGTCGGCGACATCCGTGCGCGGCTGTCGGTAGGGCCGCACCGCGCGGCGCGCTATGGCAAAACGGTGCGTCTCCGACGGCCCGTCGTAGATGCGGAACGGCCGCACCTCCCGGAACAGACGGGCCAGCGGGGCGTCGGCGGCCGAGATGCCGAGGGCTCCGCAGATCTGCACCGCCCGGTCGACCACCCGGTTCACCGCCTCCGCCACGAAGGTCTTGGACACCGAGGTGAGCTGCGAGGCGTTGCCGGAGCCGGTGTCCACCTCCCAGGCGGTGCGCAGGATCAGGGCGCGGCTCGCCTCGATGTCGATCTCGGAGTCGGCCAGCATCTGCTGGACCATGCCGAGGTCTCCCAGCGCCGAGCCGAACGCCATCCGGCTCCCCGCCCGCTCCAGCGCGATGTCCTGGGCGCGGCGCGCCGCTCCCAGCCAGCGCATGCAGTGGGTCAGCCGGGCGGGACCGAGCCGGACCTGGGCGCCGTCGAAACCGTGGTCCACCGCGCCGAGCACCTGTTCCTCCCTCACCACGCACCCGTCGAAGACGATCTCGCTGTGGCCAGCGAAGAGCGACTCGTCCAGGGTCTCGATGGTGCGGACAAGACGCATGCCGGGGGTTCCGGCGTCGACCAGGAACATGGTGGCGCCGCCCGGGTCGCCGGGGCTGCCTGAGGTCCGGGCCATGACAATGGCGAAGCCGGCCCCCTGGGCACCGGTGATGAACCACTTGCGCCCGTCGAGACGCCAGCCGCCGGGAACCCGGGTCGCGGTGGTCCGCAGGGAGCGGGGGTCGGCACCCGCTCCCGGAGCCGGTTCGGTCATGGCGAAGCAGGACCGTGTCGCGCCCGCGGCGAGCGGACGCAGATACTTCTGCTTCTGTTCTTCGGTGGCCACCTTCTCCAGCAGGTGCATGTTGCCCTCGTCCGGGGCCGCGCAGTTCAGCGCCAGTGGTCCGAGCAGCGAGTAGCCCGCCGCTTCGAACACCACCGCCTGCCCGCGCAGGTCGAGCCCGTGTCCGCCCCACCGCGTCGGTACGTGCGGAGCGAACACGCCCGCGTCACGGGCGGCCTTCTGCAGGGATTCCCGCAGGGCCTCGGGGGCGTCGTGCACGGACCCGCCGCACTCGCGCTCGGCCGGAATGACCACCTCGCGAACGAACTCAGCGGTCAACACGGCAAGTTGGGCGACATTCGGATCGACATCGAACTGGATGGGCACGGGACCTCCCGCCGAAGGGCGTACGGGCATCGGCTCCCGTCGCGGCCTAGAAACTGTATAGCGTCTTCAGTATCTTGCCGGGAAGCACCCGCCAACGGGAAGACGACGGGAGAAAACCCATGCGCCCGACCGCGAGCACCGGACCGGTCCGGATCGTCCGCCACCCCGACGGAGTCGTCGAGCTGAGGCTGGACGATCCCGGGCGGGGCAACGCCCTGGATCTGCGGACGGCCGAAGCACTGCGGGACACGACCTGCGAGGTGGCCGCGGAGCCGGGCGGCGCGGTCCTGCTGCGAGCGGCGGGCGGCAGCTTCTGCGTAGGCGGTGACCTCCGCGCATTCGTCGGTCGCAACGCGGAGACCGGCACCTACGTGCATGCCGTGGCGAGCGCCGCGCACACCGCGGTACTGGCCCTGCACGAACTGCCGGTGCCGTTGGTCACCGCGGTGCGCGGCGCGGCCGCGGGCGGCGGGATCGGTCTCGCCCTCGTGGGCGACATCGTCCTGGCGGCCCGATCCGCGCGGTTCCGGCTGGCGTACACGGCGATCGGGCTCACGCCGGACTGCGGGGCGTCATGGTTCCTTCCACGCCTGGTCGGACCCCGCAGGGCGGCGGAGCTGATCCTGACCAATCGGGTCCTGACCGGCGACGACGCCGAACGGTGGGGCCTGGTCTCCAGATCCGTTGACGACCAGGAGCTGGACGACACAGCACACCGGACCGCGGCCGATCTGGCCGCCGGCGCCACTGGTGCGCTGCGCGCTGCGAAGGGTCTGCTGCGTGTCGACACCGGTGACGAGCTGCGCCGCCACCTCGCCGAAGAGGCGCGGTCGATCGCCGCCCTGGCAGACGGCCGCGAGGCGCAGGACCGCATGGTGTCGTTCCTTGCCACGCGCGGCCGCCCGAAGCCTGGCGCCGACCGCGCGGCGGCCAGGGAATCGGAAAGTGTTTCTTGAGTCCCTCTTCACTAACCCGCATGCCGGGGCGTAACCTCCGGGCAACACAGAACCGAGGAACCGGTCACCACAGAACCGGGGAAAAGGTGTGGCGATGCAATCTGCTGCCGTGGACCTTCCGGACGCGTCCGACGAGCCCCTCACCGAAGCCGTAGTCGACCTCGTTCTGCGTGGTATGTGGCGCGGTCGGCCGGAGTCCGAGCACCGCCCCCTGGTCGACGCGGGGCTGGCGATGGTGAAGGGGCCGGTGGTGCTGCCGACCGAGCGGGCCAAGGCCGCCGCCTCGCGGATCCTGCGGGTTGCCGCGGGATCCGAGCAGGAGGAGCGGATCACCGCGGCGTACGAGGCGTTCCTGCCGGTCAACCGAAAGATCCGCGACGTGTGCACAGCATGGCAGTGCCGCCCGGACGGCACCGCCAACGACCACTCCGACGACGTCTACGACGCCGGGGTGCGCGAGTCGCTGGAAGACGTGCACGAGGCCATCCAGCCCGTGCTGCGCCGGCTGGACCGGGTGCTCACGGGCAGCGGACGGTATCTGACCGCCCTGGAAGACGCCCTCGACCGCTTCGACGACGGCGCGGTGGAGTGGCTGGCCTCGCCGCTGTGCGACTCGTACCACACCGTGTGGATGCGGCTGCACCAGGAGTTGCTGCTCGTGCTGGGGATCAGCCGGGCCGAGGACGAGGCCCGTGAAGAGGAACTGGTCGCAAGGAGCCGGGGTTGAGCGTCACCGACCGCGAGGCGGGCCCGTTCGGGCAGTCCGAGGCGTCCCTCGCACCCTCCTGGACCCCCGGCCGGAGCCTGGTGCCCTACGGGCAGGGTCGGATCCGGGGCCTCGACGCCGCTGAACTGGGCGCGCACGGCGCGGCGATGGACCGGCTGGTGGCCCTCGGCCTGCCGGTCGTGCCGGGGCTCACCGTGCCCGCCGGCACTGCCACGTCGCTGTGCGAGGCCGACACCGCCGAAGCCGCCGTGGAGCTGGTCGAACAGCTCTCGGGGCGGCGGATCGGGGACGCGGCCCGGCCGCTGCTGCTGCGCCTGTCGGCGAGCGCGCCGACCTGTTCCGCGCACCGCGTGCCGGTGGCCCGGATGGCGGCAGCACACAGTGCCCTGCGGGAGCGGCGCGACGACAGCGGGAGCACACGATGACGAGCACCGTGACCGACGGCACGGCCCTGTCGGACACCGAGCTGGAGGACCTGCGCGAGACCGTTCGGTCGGTGTGCGCGGACGCCGGCGGCACCGCCGCGGTACGCAGGCTGTCCGAGGAGGCCCCCGGCGTCGACGCCGGGTTGTGGGACGCCCTCGGCCGGCAGGTCGGCCTCGCGGCCCTCGGTCTGCCCGAGTCCGCCGGCGGCATCGGCGGGCTCGCCGAGATCGCCGCCGTCTGCGAGGAGTTGGGCAGGACACTGGCACCGGTGCCCCTGCTGTCCTCCACCGTGCTGGCCGGCCAGGTGCTGACCGGCTGCGGCACCGCCGACAAGGCGCTGGCCGAGCTGGCGGAGGGAACCGTGCATGCCCTGGCGGTGGCCGCGCCCGACGGGACGTGGCGGGCCGACGCCGTACCGGTTGCCGTCTCCTGGCAGGGCGGCGTCCCCCTCCTGGACGGCACCGTGCCGTTCGTCCTCGACGGCGCCGACGCCGAGGCGCTGGTGGTGGCCGCGGCCGGGACCGACGGCGTCGACCTCTTCCTGGCCGACCCGCGCGCGCCCGGGGTCACGGTGCGCCGGGTGCCCACCCTGGACCTCAGCCGGGGCCAGGCGGTGGTCACCTTCCGCGGTGCCAGAGCGCGGGCGCTGACCGCCGGCGGCGAGGGGGTGGACGTCGTCTCCCGCGCACTGGACGTGGCCCTGGTGGCGCTGGCCGCCGAGCAACTGGGCGGCGCACAGGCCGCCTTGGACATGACGGTGGCCCATGTGCGCGCCCGTACCCAGTTCGGCAGGGCGATCGGCGGCTTCCAGGCGGTCAAGCACGCCTGCGCCGACATGCTGCTCCAGGTCGAGGCCGCGCGGTCGGCCGTAGTGCGCGCGGTCCTGGCGGACGGCTCGCCCCGGGCGCTTGCCGAGGCGGCAGCGGTGGCACAGGCGTGGTGCGGCGAGGCGTTCGTCTCCGTCGCCGCCGAGTGCGTCCAACTGCACGGCGGCATGGGCTTCACCTGGGAGCACGACGCACACCTGTACTTCCGGCGCGCCCAGTCCGACGCGGTCCTGCTGGGCGGCGCCGCACACCATCGGGAACGGCTGGCCGACCTGCTGGGCTGGTGACGTGGAAGAAGGGAGGGAACATGATCACCAGGCTCGTGGACGAGTCGCTGTTCGAGAACCGGGAGAATCAGGAGTACGGCGAGGGGGAGGCACCGCGTCTCGTGGGCGCGCGCTGCTCCGGGTGCGCCACCGTCGTCTTCCCCCGGCAGGACACGTGCCCCAGGTGCACGGACGGGGTGATGTCCGCGCATGTGCTTCCGGTGAGCGGGCGGGTGTGGTCGTGGACGCTCCAGGCGTTCGCGCCGAAGCCGCCCTACCGGGTGCCCGCCGGAGGCCACCGGCCCTACCACGTCGGCTATGTGGACCTCGGTGAGGTGCTGGTCGAGACGCTGCTGGCGGTTCCCCGCGCGGAGATCCGGATCGGTCTGCCGGTCCGGCTCACCCTGGTGCCCGCGTACCAGGACGAGGACGGAACCGAGGTAGTCACCTTCGCGTTCCGCCCGGAACAGGACGGGGAGCGATGAGCCGGTCCGACGACGTGTACGTGGTCGGATGCGGGATGCATCCCTTCGGCCGCGACGAGAGCGTCAGCGGAATGGACATGGCAGAGCGTGCAATACGCGAGGCGCTGGCCGACGCCGGTGTCGGCTGGGAGGACATCGGCTACGCGGCCGGCGGCTCCGACGTGTCCGGCAAGCCCGACACACTGGTGGGCCGCCTGGGCCTGACCGGCGTGCCCTTCGTCAACGTGCAGAACGGCTGCGCGACCGGCGCCTCCACCGTGCTCGCGGTGGCCAACGCGCTGCGCGCGGGCGAGGCCTCCCTGGGCCTTGCGGTCGGGTTCGACAAGCACGAGCGGGGCGCGTTCCACGTCTCCGCGGCGCGCTACGGCCTGGGCGACTGGTACGCCGAAACCGGCATGATGCTCACCACCCAGTTCTTCGCCCTCAAGACCCAGCGGTACCTGTACGAGCACGGGATCTCGGAGCGGGCGCTGGCGATGGTCGCCGCGCGGGCCTTCCGCAACGGCTCGCACCACCCCCTGGCCTGGCGGCGCAAGCCGCTGACGGAGCAGGAGATCCTGGACTCGGCCGAGGTCAGTCCGCCGCTCACCCAGTACATGTTCTGTTCCCCCGGACAGGGGGCGGCGGCGCTGGTTCTGGCGCGCGGCGACCGCGCCTTCGACCTGTGCGAACGGCCGGTGAAACTGGCGTCGTTGGCCTTTCGGACCCGGCGGTTCGGTTCGTTCGAGGTGTTCTCGCCCTGGCTGCCGCCGGGACCCCACCACAGCCCCAGCGTCGATGCGGCGGAGGCGGTCTTCCGCGCGGCAGGCGTGGCGCCCGCGGACGTACAGGTCGCCCAGTTGCAGGACACCGACAGCGGCTCGGAGCTGATCCACCTGGCGGAGACCGGGCTGTGCGGTCACGGCGAGCAGGAGGAGCTGCTGGCCGCCGGGGAGACCGATCCGACGGGCCGGATACCGGTCAACACCGACGGCGGCTGTCTGGCCGGCGGGGAGCCCGTCGGCGCCTCGGGTCTGCGTCAGTTCCACGAAGTTGTACGGCAGTTGCAGGGCCGGGCGCCCGGTGTGCAGGTGCCGGGGGCGCCCCGGGTGGGCTTCACCCATGTGTACGGGGCGCCCGGGATCAGCGCGTGCTCGGTCCTGACGGTGTGAGAGGCGGCGGGCGAAGCATGCGGCACGGCGGGAGAACAGCGCTGGTGACCGGCGGGGCACGTGGGATCGGCCTGGAGATGTGCCGACAGCTCGCGGACCAGGGGCTGCGGGTCCTGGTCGGGGCGCGCCAACGGAAGGCGGCCGAGGAGGCGTGCCGCGTCATCGGCCCGGCGGCACTGCCGCTGGCCCTGGACGTGACGTCCGCGAAGAGCGTCACGGAAGCGGTCCGGGAAGCGACGGGGCTGACCGGTGGGA
>NZ_JBITJV010000029.1:0-126922 GCF_044460385.1 Streptomyces sp. NPDC050121
CCCCCCCCCCCCCCCCCCCCCCCCCCCCCCCCCCCCCCCCCCCCCCCCCCCCCCCCCCCCCCCCCCCCCCCCCCCCCCCCCCCCCCCCCCCCCCGTCGGACCGCCGGAGGCTAGTGCGCCGCCGACTCCCAGTCCGTGCCCGCGCCGACCGAGACGCCCAGGGGGACGTTGAGGTGGACGGCGTGGGCCATCTCGCGGCGGACCAGTTCCTCCGCCGCCGCGCGCTCGCCGGGGGCGATCTCCAGGACGATTTCGTCGTGGACCTGGAGCAGCATGCGGGACTTGAGGTCCGCCGCTTGAAGGGCGGCGTCCACCTTCAGCATGGCGATCTTGACGATGTCGGCCGCCGTGCCCTGGATCGGCGCGTTGAGGGCCATCCGCTCGGCGGCCTCGCGGCGCTGACGGTTGTCGCTGTTGAGGTCGGGCAGGTAGCGGCGGCGGCCGAACAGCGTCGCCGTGTAGCCGGTGGCCCGTGCCTCGTCGACCGCGCGGCGCAGGTAGTCCCGGACGCCGCCGAAGCGCTCGAAGTAGGCGTCCATCAGGGCTCGGGCCTCGCCGGCGTCGATGTTCAGCTGTTGGGACAGGCCGAACGCGGACAGGCCGTAGGCCAGGCCGTAGGACATGGCCTTGATCTTGCGGCGCATCTCCGCGTCGACCGCGCCCGGCTCGACGGCGAACACCTGGGAGGCGGCCGTGGTGTGCAGGTCCTCGCCGGAGGTGAACGCCTCGATGAGGCCCTCGTCCTCGGAGAGATGGGCCATCACGCGCAGTTCGATCTGGCTGTAGTCGGCCGTCATCAGCGACTCGAAGCCCTCGCCGACGACGAAGCCGCGGCGGATCGCCCGTCCCTCGTCCGTGCGGACGGGGATGTTCTGCAGGTTCGGGTCCGTGGACGACAGGCGGCCGGTCGCGGCGACCGTCTGGTTGAACGTGGTGTGGATGCGGCCGTCGGCGGCGATCGTCTTGATCAGGCCCTCGACGGTGACGCGGAGTTTCGCCTGCTCGCGGTGGCGGAGCATGATGACCGGCAGCTCGTTGTCGGTCTGACCGGCGAGCCAGGCCAGGGCGTCGGCGTCGGTGGTGTAGCCGGTCTTGGTCTTCTTCGTCTTCGGCAGGCCCAGCTCGCCGAAGAGGACCTCCTGGAGTTGCTTGGGCGAGCCCAGGTTGAACTCGTGCCCGGCTGCCGCGTGCGCTTCCTTCACCGCCTGCTGGACGGCGCCCGCGAACATCTGCTCCATGGCCTCGAGGTGGGCGCGGTCGGCGGCGATGCCGTGCCGCTCCATGCGGGCCAGGAGGGCGGAGGTGGGCAGCTCCATGCCGCCCAGCAGGTCGGCCGCGCCGACCTCTTCCAGACGGCCGCGGAAGGCCTCGCCGAGGTCGACGACCGTGCGGGCCTGCACCATGAGGGCCTCGGCCTCGGCACCTTCGTCCGCGCCGAAGGCGAGCTGGCCGTCGGCCGCGGCGGCCGGGGCCAGTTCACGGCCCAGGTACTCCAGGGACAGCGCGTCCAGGTCGAAGGAGCGGCGGCCCGGCTTGACCAGGTAGGCGGCGAGTGCCGTGTCCATGGAGATGCCGGTGACGGACCAGCCGTGCTCGGCGAAGACACGCATGGCGCCCTTGGCGTTGTGCAGGACCTTGGGGCGGTCCGCGGCGGCGAGCCAGGCCGCCCACGCGTTCTCGTCGGTCTCGTCGAGCTCCGCCGGGTCGAACCAGGCGGCCGCTCCGCCGGCCGCGGCGAGCGCGACCTCGGCGACCGAGCCGGCGCCCAGCGCCCAGGTGTCGACGGTGGCGACGCCGAGGGTCTGGGCGCCGTGCGCGGCGAGCCAGCCCGCGAGCTCGCCGGTGGCCAGGACCGTGCCGTCCAGTTCCACGCCGCCGGTGACCACCGGGGCCGCCTCGGCCTCCGCGCTGCCCGGGTCGACGGCGAGGAGCCGCTCGCGCAGCGAGGGGTTCCTGATCTCCAGGGTGTCCAGGATCATCGCGACGGCCGTGCGGTCGTACGGGGTGCGCTCCAGGTCGCCGACCGTCTTGGGCAGCTCGACGGTGCGGACCATCTCGGTGAGGCGGCGGTTGAGCTTGACGGCCTCCAGGTGGTCGCGCAGGTTCTGCCCGGCCTTGCCCTTGACCTCCTCGACGCGCTCGACGAGCTCCGCGAACGACCCGAACTGGTTGATCCACTTCGCGGCGGTCTTCTCGCCGACGCCGGGGATGCCGGGGAGGTTGTCGGACGGGTCGCCGCGCAGGGCCGCGAAGTCGGGGTACTGGGCGGGCGTCAACCCGTACTTCTCGACGACCTTCTCCGGGGTGAAGCGAGTCAGCTCGGAGACGCCCTTCGTCGGATACAGCACCGTGGTGTGCTCGGACACCAGCTGGAAGGAGTCCCGGTCGCCCGTGACGATGAGGACCTCGAAGCCGGCGGCCTCGGCCTGGGTGGCGAGGGTGGCGATCAGGTCGTCGGCCTCGAAGCCGTCGATCGCGAAGCGTGAGACGTGCATCGCGTCGAGGAGCTCGCCGATCAGCTCGACCTGCCCCTTGAACTCGTCGGGCGTCTTGGAGCGGTTCGCCTTGTACTCGGTGAACTCCTCGGAGCGCCAGGTCTTGCGGGAGACGTCGAAGGCGACCGCGAAGTGCGTGGGCTCCTCGTCACGCAGGGTGTTGGCCAGCATCGACGCGAAGCCGTAGATCGCGTTCGTCGGCTGGCCGGTCGCGGTGGTGAAGTTCTCCGCGGGCAGCGCGAAGAACGCGCGGTAGGCCAGCGAGTGCCCGTCCATGAGCATCAGGCGCGGGCGGCTCTCGCCGGAGGGGGTGTCGGTCTTCTTCGCTGCTGTCTCTGCCACGCCCCCGATCCTGCCACGCCCCACTGACACTCGGCCCCGGGCCGTCGCCGAGGGGGCCTCCCGCACGTGAACGCCGTCACCGCGTCGTGCGAGGATCGTGCAATCGTGGAGATGTGCGACACAGGCGAGCGAAGGAGAGCGTGCGATGGCAACGAAGCCCCCCAAGGTCGATCCGGTCCAGGACGCGCCGCAGGTCGCCGAGCCGAAGCATGCGGCGGCGGGCCTGCCGGCCGTCGGACACTCCCTGCGCATCGCGCAGCAGCAGATGGGTGTGAAGCGCACCGCGCTGACCTTGCTGCGCGTGAACCAGAAGGACGGCTTCGACTGCCCGGGGTGCGCCTGGCCGGAGCCGGAGCACCGGCACGCCGCGGAGTTCTGCGAGAACGGTGCTAAGGCGGTCGCCGAGGAGGCGACGCTGCGCCGGGTCACCCCCGAGTTCTTCGCCGCGCACCCCGTAGCCGACCTCGCCGGCCGCAGCGGTTACTGGCTGGGCCAGCAGGGGCGGCTCACGCACCCCATGTACCTGCCCGAGGGCGGCGAGCGCTACGAGCCGGTCTCCTGGGAGCGTGCCTTCGACATCATCGCCGAGGAGGCGGCGGCCCTCGCCTCTCCCGACGAGGCCGTGTTCTACACGTCGGGCCGCACCAGCAACGAGGCGGCGTTCCTGTACCAGCTGTTCGCGCGCGAGCTGGGCACGAACAACCTGCCGGACTGCTCCAACATGTGCCACGAGTCGTCCGGCTCGGCCCTGTCGGAGACCATCGGCATCGGCAAGGGCAGCGTCCTGCTGGAGGACCTCTACAGGGCCGACCTGATCATCGTCGCCGGGCAGAACCCGGGCACGAACCACCCGCGGATGCTGTCCGCGCTGGAGAAGGCCAAGGCGGGCGGGGCGAAGATCATCAGCGTCAACCCGCTGCCGGAGGCGGGTCTGGAGCGGTTCAAGAACCCGCAGACCCCGCAGGGCATGGTCAAGGGCGCCGCGCTCACCGACCTGTTCCTGCAGATCCGCATCGGCGGCGACCAGGCCCTCTTCCGTCTCCTCAACAAGCTCGTCCTGGAGACGGACGGCGCGCTCGACGAGGCGTTCATCGGCGAACACACGTACGGCTTCGAGGAGTTCGCCGAGGCCGCCCGTGCCGCCGACTGGGACGAGACGCTCACCGCGACGGGTCTCACGCGCGCACAGATCGAGGAGACGCTGCGCATGGTGCTCGCCTCGAAGCGCACCATCGTCTGCTGGGCGATGGGCCTCACCCAGCACAAGCACTCCGTGCCGACGATCCGCGAGGTCGTCAACTTCCTGCTGCTGCGCGGCAACATCGGCAGGCCGGGCGCGGGGGTGTGCCCGGTGCGCGGTCACTCCAACGTGCAGGGCGACCGCACCATGGGCATCTTCGAGCGGCCCGCGCCGGCCTTCCTGGACGCCCTGGAGAAGGAGTTCGGCTTCGTGCCCCCGCGCGAGCACGGCTTCGACGTCGTCCGCGCGATCCGCGCGCTGCGCGACGGCGAGGCGAAGCTGTTCTTCGCCATGGGCGGCAACTTCGTGTCGGCCTCCCCCGACACCGACGTCACCGAGGCGGCCATGCGGCGCGCCCGCCTGACGGTGCACGTGTCGACGAAGCTGAACCGCTCGCACGTCGTCACGGGCGCGCGTGCCCTGATCCTGCCGACCCTGGGCCGTACCGAGCGTGATGTGCAGGCCGGCCCGGACGGGAAGAGCGCCGAGCAGTTCGTGACCGTCGAGGACTCCATGGGCATGGTGCACGCCTCGCGGGGGCGCCTGGCGCCGGCGAGCGCCCAGCTGCTGTCGGAGCCGGCCATCGTGTGCCGCCTGGCCCGGCGGGTGCTGGGCGAGGACAGCAAGGTGCCGTGGGAGGAGTTCGAGAGGGACTACGCCACGATCCGTGACCGCATCGCGCGCGTGATCCCCGGCTTCGAGGACTTCAACGCGCGTGTGGCCCGCCCGGGCGGCTTCACCCTCCCGCACGCCCCGCGTGACGAGCGGCGCTTCCCGACGGCCACCGGGAAGGCCAACTTCACCGCCGCGCCGGTCGAGTACCCGAAGCTGCCCGAGGGCCGCCTGCTGCTGCAGACGCTGCGCTCGCACGACCAGTACAACACCACGATCTACGGCCTGGACGACCGCTACCGGGGCATCAGGAACGGCCGCCGGGTCGTCCTGGTCAACGCCGAGGACGCGCGCGCGTTCGGGCTCGCCGAGGGGTCGTACGTGGACCTGGTGAGCGAGTGGAAGGACGGTGTGGAGCGGCGGGCCCCCGGCTTCCGGGTCGTGCTCTACCCGACGACCCGGGGGTGTGCGGCCGCCTACTACCCGGAGACCAACGTCCTGGTCCCGTTGGACGCCACCGCGGACACCAGCAACACCCCGGCCAGCAAGTCCGTCGTCGTCCGTCTGGAACAATCGTCCACCGACTGAGCGTTTGCTCAGTGACGCTGGACTGTGACCGACGAACGGAGCCGGCCCCATGGGCGAGCAGCAGCACGTGAACTTCCCGCAAGAGGTCATCGACGAGTACGCGGCGCTCGGCGTCGACCTGCCGGCCCTGTTCTCCGCCGGGCACCTCGGCACCCGCATGGGCGTGCAGATCGTCGAAGCCCGCGCGGACCGGGTCGTGGGCACCATGCCCGTCGAGGGCAACACCCAGCCCTACGGGCTGCTGCACGGCGGCGCCTCCGCAGTCCTCGCCGAGACCCTCGGCTCGGTCGGCTCCATGCTGCACGCCGGCGCCTCCAAGATAGCCGTCGGCGTCGACCTGAACTGCACCCACCACCGAGGCGCCCGCTCCGGCCTGGTCACCGGCGTCGCCACGCCCGTGCACCGCGGGCGCTCCACGGCGACGTACGAGATCGTGATCAGTGACGAGGAGGGGCGGCGGGTGTGCACCGCGCGGCTGACCTGTCTGCTGCGGGACGTGACGGCCGGCGACGCGGCGCACATCCGCGCGGCGAACTGACGGCCGCGGTGCCCCAACAGGCCACGCCCGCAGGCCCGTTACTCCCCGCCGCCCCGGCCGCCCGGCGTCGGGGCGGCACCGCGGAAGGGCCCCCACGGGCGACCGGCCGCGGGGTGGGCGGCCGGCACGGGATGAAGACTTACGAGGCCCCGGGCGATGCCTGCGAGGGCCTCGCCGAGGCCGTCGGCGCCGTGCAGACCGGCGGCGCGGGCGGTGACCGTGCCGGCCTGGTGCACAAAGCGGGGCTCGTCGAACGCGGCGAGGGCTTCGAGGCCCCGGCCGCCCGCACCGACCACCACCGCGCGGGCGGTCCGGGCAAGGGACCCCGGCCGTGAGCGGCGTCGGCCCCGTGGAGCCCGGCGAGGGCACCGGCGCCTGGGACACCCCCGCACCCGCCCGCCGCCCGCTCGCCCGCCGCCACGCCGCCCATCGGCCGGCCGTCCGCGCCGTCCTCGCCGCCCTGCTGCTCCTCGCGGGCGGCGGCTACCTCTACGCGACCCGGCCCCGCGACGCCCAACCGCCCACGCCCGCACCGCCGTTCCCGTCCCAGGTGGTCGACGTCAGCTATCTCGGCGCGATCGCCGTACCGCCCGGCACCCGACCGCACACCTTCGCCTTCGAGGTACTGCTCGCCGTGGACGCCGGCCCGCCGGTCACCGTGACCCGGCTGAGCCAGCCGTACGCCGGACTCACCCTGGCCTCGGCCCCGACAGCGCCTTTCCGGACAAAAGCGGGTTCCACCCGCAAGATCGTCATCACCATGCATGTGACGGAATGCGGAAAAGTGCCGGAGAACGCCGGACTCCCTTTCCTGGACGTAACTCTACGTAATGCGCGCGCAATACGGGTCCACAGTTACATCCTGGGGACGCGCTATACCCAGGACCTCTCCAAGGCCCTGAAGGTCGCCTGCAGCAACAGTTCCGCGTAATTACCAAAACGCCTGAGACGCCTGAACCCATCCAGGTTCATCCTGCGCGTTCTCAGCATGCGGACAGGGCGAATCGGCCTGAATTCCGCTGTTCCACCCGCCAAGTACCGCTCTGCATTACCTCGTGTCATAACAAGAGCGTCACAGCCTTGGTCAGACCCTCCTCCCCGTAACCTCCACCCGCTTAGAGTCACGCCCAGTCACCGCGCGGCCGGAATACCCCTTCGGACCGACGCTCGACTCGGCCTCTTCCAGGGGGGAGAGCCGCCCAGTGAAAGGACTGGAACGTGCGTCAACGTTCGCTCATCGCCATCACCGCCGCGCTGTCCGCGGGAGCACTCACCCTCACCGCCTGCGGCTCGCGCGACAGCGACGACAAGGGCTCCGACAGCGGCGGCACCACCGTCACCATCGGTGTCGACGCCCCGCTGACCGGCGACCTGTCCGCCATGGGCCTCGGCATCAAGAACTCGGCCGACCTGGCGGTCAAGAACGCCAACAAGCAGAAGTACGTCGACGGCATCACCTTCAAGCTCGTCGCCAAGGACGACCAGAAGCAGCCCTCCCAGGGCCAGCAGAACGCCACCGCCCTCGTCGCCGACAAGTCCGTCATCGGCGTCGTCGGCCCGCTGAACTCCTCCGTCGCCGAGTCGATGCAGAAGGTCTTCGACGACGCCAAGCTCGTCGAGATCTCCCCCGCCAACACCGGTGTCTCCCTCACCCAGGGCGCCGACTGGCAGACCAAGAAGGTCCGCACCTACAAGTCGTACTTCCGCACCGCGACCACGGACGCCGTCCAGGGCCCGTTCGCCGCCCAGTACGTCTTCAACGACGCCAAGAAGAAGAAGGTCTTCGTCATCGACGACAAGAAGACCTACGGCGCAGGCCTCGCCGGCACCTTCACCGAGGAGTTCAAGAAGCTCGGCGGCACCGTCGTCGGCACCGAGCACATCAACCCCGACAGCAAGGACTTCTCCGCGGTCGCCACCAAGGTGAAGAACTCCGGCGCCGAGGTCGTCTACTACGGCGGCGAGTACCCGCAGGCCGGTCCGCTCAGCAAGCAGATCAAGGCCGCCGGCGCCAAGATCCCGCTGGTCGGCGGCGACGGCATCAACGACGCGGCCTACATCCCGCTCGCCGGCCCCAGCGGCACCGGCGACCTCGCCACCTCCGTCGGCGCCCCCGTCGAGGAACTCCCCTCCGCCAAGCAGTTCATCGCCGACTACAAGGCCGCCGGCTACAAGGACGAGTACTCCGCATACGGCGGCTACTCCTACGACTCCGCCTGGGCCATCATCGAGGCCGTCAAGAAGGTCGTCAGCGACAACGGCGGCAAGCTCCCCGACGACGCCCGCGCCAAGGTCACCGCCGCCGTCCAGAACGTCTCCTTCGACGGCGTGACCGGCAAGGTCTCCTTCGACGAATACGGCGACGCCACCAACAAGCAGCTCACCGTCTACGCCGTCGAGAACGGTGCCTGGAAGGCCGTCAAGTCCGGCACCCTCACCGGCTGACCCACACCCGCACCACAGCTGAGCCGCGCGGGGCGCTGTTCCACAGGCGCCCCGCGCGGACTCACATCCGGCCCCCCGTCGAAACATCCGAACCGTCTCGGAGGACATGCGGTGAACGAACTGCCGCAGCAGCTGGTCAACGGCCTGCTACTGGGATCCATGTACGGCCTGGTCGCCATCGGCTACACAATGGTCTATGGCATCGTCCAGCTCATCAACTTCGCCCACGGCGAGATCTTCATGACCGGAGCGTTCGGCGCTCTCACGGTCTATGCCTACATCCTGCCCGACGGCACATCCATGGCGATCGCGCTCCCCCTGATGCTCGTCGGAGCCGTCATGGTCTCCGTCACCATCGCCGTCGGAGCGGAACGCTTCGCCTACCGCCCCCTCCGCAGCGCACCACGCCTCGCCCCGCTCATCACCGCCATCGGCCTCTCCCTCGCCCTCCAGCAAGCCGTCTGGGCCTGGTACCCCGAGGCCAAGTCCGCCCGCGTCTTCCCCCAGATCGACGGCGGCCCCTTCACGATCGGCGACGTCACCATCCAGACCGGTGACATATTCCTGCTCATCGCCGCCCCCATCAGCATGGCCATCCTCGGCTACTTCGTCATGAAGACCCGCACCGGACGCGGCATGCAGGCCACCGCCCAGGACCCCGACACCGCCAAGCTCATGGGCGTCAACACCGACCGCATCATCGTGATCGCCTTCGCCCTCGGCGCCACCTTCGCCGCCGTCGGCGCCGTCGCCTACGGCCTGAAGTACGGCGAGATCAGCTTCACCATGGGCTTCATCCTCGGCCTCAAGGCCTTCACCGCAGCGGTCCTCGGCGGCATCGGCAACATCTACGGGGCCATGATCGGCGGCGTCGTCCTCGGCATCGCCGAGACCATCGCCACCGCCTACATCGCCGACATCCCCGGCATGGACAAGTTCGGCAGCCAGTCCTGGGCCGACGTCTGGGCCTTCGTACTCCTCATCCTCGTGCTCCTCCTGCGGCCCCAGGGCCTGCTCGGCGAGCGCGTCGCTGACAGGGCGTGACACCGATGACGACACAGACCACCACAGCCGACGACGCACTCGGCACGACCACCGCCACCCGAGCCGGCCTCATCGGCGTCCCCGAGAACATCGGCCGCGCCCTCGCCACCGGCGGCGGCATCCTCACCATCATCTCCACCTTCCTCGCCTGGACCTGGACCGCCACCTTCCCCGGCGACCTCACCGTCTACGGCTACCCCGGCGGCCTCCAAGTCCTCGTCCTCATCGGCGGCGCCCTCACCACCCTCTTCGCCCTCGCCTCCTACGGCATCAAGGGCCTTGGCTGGCTCGTCCCCGCCGGCGCCGACGGCGCCCTCAAGTTCGCCGCCCTCGCCACCTTCGCCACCAGCTGGTTCACGGTCATCGCGATCAGCGTCGACCTCGGCGGCATCGTCAACCTCGAAGCCGGCGGCTACATCGTCGCCATAGCCAGCCTCACCGCCCTCCTCGGCGCCCTGGCCCTCCCCTTCGAACACCCCCAGCCCGACCCCATCGACCCCGACGACACGTCGTGGGAACACACCAAGCACAAAGCCGCCCACCAATGGGCCACCGTCAAGGCCGCCTTCGGCTCCGGCACCGCCCGCCCCGTCGGCAAACTCCCCGCCTACGCCGAAATCCTCATCATCGTCGCCGTCCTCGCCCTCGCCCTCACCGTCTTCACCTACGGCATCGGCACCGAGTACGACGAACTCTTCATCGGCTTCCTCATCACCACCGGCTTCGGCTTCGCCGCACTCAACAAGTCCGGCCTCGTCGCCCAAGCCAGCCAGATCACCGCCCGCCACCAGAGCATCACCATCTGCGGCGCCTTCATCACCGCCGCCCTCTTCCCCTTCACCCAGACCGACGACCAGTACGCGACCCTCGGCGTCTACATCCTCATCTTCGCCACCGTCGCCCTCGGCCTGAACATCGTCGTCGGCCTCGCCGGCCTCCTCGACCTCGGCTACGTCGCCTTCCTCGGCGTCGGCGCCTACGCCGCAGCCATGGTCTCCGGCTCCCCCAGCTCCCCCTTCGACGTGCACTTCCCCTTCTGGGCAGCCGCACTCGTCGGCGCCGGCGCCTCCCTCGTCTTCGGCGTCCTCATCGGCGCCCCGACCCTGCGACTGCGCGGCGACTACCTCGCCATCGTCACCCTCGGCTTCGGCGAGATCTTCCGCATCACCGCCAACAACCTCGACGGCACCTCCGGCCCCGACATCACCAACGGCTCCAACGGCATCTCCTCCATCCCGAACCTCGACGTCCTCGGATTCGACTTCGGCGCCGTCCACGACATCGCCGGCTACAGCATCGGCCGCTTCGCCAACTACTTCTTCCTGATGCTGATCATCACCGCCGTCGTCGTCCTCGTCTTCCGCCGCAGCGGCGACTCCCGCATCGGCCGCGCCTGGGTCGCCATCCGCGAAGACGAAACCGCAGCCCTCGCCATGGGCATCAACGGCTTCCGCGTCAAACTCATCGCCTTCGCCGTCGGCGCCTCACTCGCCGGACTCGCCGGCACCGTCCAGGCACACGTCACCTACACCGTCACCCCCGAGCAGTACCTCTTCGCCGGCCCCATCCCCCCCAACTCCGCCTTCCTCCTCGCCGCCGTCGTCCTCGGCGGCATGGGCACCATCGGCGGACCCCTCATCGGCGCCTCACTGCTCTTCCTCATCCCCAACAAACTCCAGTTCCTCGGCGACTACCAGCTCTTCGCCTTCGGCCTCGCACTCATCCTGCTGATGCGCTTCCGCCCCGAGGGACTCATCCCCAACCGGCGCCGCCAGCTCGAGTTCCACGAGGAGGCGGAAGCACCCACCGTCCTCACCAAGGCAGGGGCCTGACCACCATGACCACCGACACCACCACCAAGCCCGCCCCCGCCGGCGAAACGGTCCTCGACGCCCGCGGCGTCACCATGCGCTTCGGCGGCCTCACCGCCGTCCGAAACGTCGACCTCACCGTCAACAGCGGCGAGATCGTCGGCCTCATCGGCCCCAACGGCGCAGGCAAAACCACCTTCTTCAACTGCCTCACCGGCCTCTACATCCCCACCGAAGGCGAAGTCCGCTTCAAGGGCAACGTCCTGCCCCCCAAATCCTTCAAAGTCACCGCCGCCGGCATCGCCCGCACCTTCCAGAACATCCGCCTGTTCGCCAACATGACCGTCCTGGAAAACGTGCTGGTGGGCCGTCACACGCGGACCAAGGAGGGCTTCTGGTCGGCCGTCCTGCGCCTCCCCGCCTTCCACAAGGCAGAAGCCGCCTCCCGCGAACGCGGCATGGAACTCCTGGAGTTCGTCGGCCTCGACAAGAAAGCCGACCACCTCGCACGCAACCTGCCCTACGGCGAACAGCGCAAGCTCGAAATCGCCCGCGCACTCGCCAGCGAGCCCGGCCTGCTCCTCCTGGACGAACCGACAGCCGGCATGAACCCCCAGGAGACCCGCGCGACGGAGGAGCTCGTCTTCGCCATCCGCGACAAGGGCATCGCCGTCCTCGTCATCGAGCACGACATGCGCTTCATCTTCAACCTCTGCGACCGCGTCGCCGTACTCGTCCAGGGCGAAAAACTCGTCGAAGGCGACAGCGCGACCGTGCAGGGCGACGAGCGCGTCGTCGCCGCCTACCTCGGCGAACCCTTCGAAAACGCCCCCGGCGAAGAAGAACTCGCCGAAGTCGAAGCCGCCGAAGCGAACGCCGAGAGCGCCGACACCCCGACGGACGCCGCGCCCGGCAAGGAGAACGACCGATGACCGCACTGCTCGAAGTCGAAGACCTCCGCGTCGCCTACGGCAAGATCGAAGCCGTCAAAGGCATCTCGTTCAAGGTCGAAGCCGGCGAGGTCGTCACCCTCATCGGCACCAACGGCGCCGGCAAGACGACGACACTGCGCACCCTGTCGGGCCTGCTGAAGCCCGTCGGCGGCCAGATCAAATTCAACGGCAAATCGCTGAAGAAGATCCCCGCCCACGACATCGTCTCCCTCGGACTCGCCCACTCCCCCGAGGGGCGGCACATCTTCCCCCGCATGACCATCGAGGACAACCTGCGGCTGGGAGCCTTCCTCCGCAGCGACAAGCCGGGCATCGAGAAGGACATCCAGCGCGCCTACGACCTCTTCCCCATCCTGGGAGAGCGCCGCAAGCAGGCCGCAGGCACCCTCTCCGGCGGCGAACAGCAGATGCTGGCCATGGGACGCGCACTCATGTCCCAGCCGAAACTGCTCATGCTGGACGAGCCCTCCATGGGCCTCTCCCCCATCATGATGCAGAAGATCATGGCCACCATCGCCGAGCTCAAGTCCCAGGGCATGACGATCCTGCTCATCGAGCAGAACGCCCAGGCCGCCCTCTCGCTCGCCGACCACGGCCACGTCATGGAGATCGGCAAGATCGTGCTGTCGGGTACGGGACAGGACCTGCTCCACGACGAGTCCGTCCGCAAGGCGTACCTCGGCGAGGACTGAGTCCCTCCGGTCCTCCCACGGCAACGAGGCCCGCGCCCCTTCTCCGGGCGCGGGCCTCGTCGTGTCCGTGACGGCTGCTAGCCCTTGGACGCCTTCTTCTCGTCGGCGTCCTGGATGACGGCCTCGGCGACCTGCTGCATCGACATCCGCCGGTCCATCGACGTCTTCTGGATCCACCGGAACGCCGCCGGCTCCGTCAGCCCGTACTCCGTCTGCAGGATCGACTTCGCCCGGTCGACCAGCTTGCGGGTCTCCAGACGCAGCGTGAGGTCCGCGACCTCGTTCTCCAGCTCACGCAGCTCCGTGAAACGGGACACGGCCATCTCGATCGCCGGCACGACATCGCTCTTGCTGAACGGCTTCACCAGATACGCCATCGCACCCGCGTCACGAGCCCGCTCGACCAGGTCGCGCTGCGAGAACGCCGTGAGCATCAGCACCGGGGCGATGCGCTCCTCGGCGATCTTCTCGGCCGCCGAGATGCCGTCCAGCTTGGGCATCTTCACATCGAGGATGACCAGGTCCGGCTTGTGCTCACGGGCGAGCTCGATGGCCTGCTC
Organism: Streptomyces sp. NPDC050121; assembly: GCF_044460385.1. Taxonomy (NCBI): domain Bacteria; kingdom Bacillati; phylum Actinomycetota; class Actinomycetes; order Kitasatosporales; family Streptomycetaceae; genus Streptomyces; species Streptomyces sp. NPDC050121. The sequence continues at coordinate 13,321 of NZ_JBITJV010000029.1, forward strand.
ACCGTCACCGGCCTCACCGACGACGCTGTAGCCCTCTTCTTCGAGCATCTCTTTGAGGTCGAGCCGGATCAGGGCCTCGTCCTCGGCGATGACGACACGGGTCGTCAGCGGAGGCACGTGCGACTTGTCGTCGTCGGGCGCGTCTACGGGCTGGGGCGACTCGGGGGCGGTCACGGGGGCTCCTCGTTCAGGGCAGGGGTACTGCTGACAAGAGCCTACCTAGCTGCGGTAAGGTAGTGACACAGCGGGTGACCGCTGACCTTCGTTTCGAAGGGGCCCCGGTAGCCCAGCGGTAGAGGCCATGGATTCAAAACCCATACAGCGTCGGTTCGAATCCGACTCGGGGCACTTTTCCTTGGTTCCCAAGGTCACCACAAGAAAGCGGATGTTCCCGTTCTCGTGAACATCCGCTTTTTGCTGCGTGTCGTCGCAAACTTCAACCCACAGTGGCCGCATGGAACAGCACAGTCCTTCGATTCGCGCTCAAGCCGTCGCACTCATGCGCCAAGGTGTCACCAATCGAATCGTCGCGGAGCGCCTGAACATTCCGCGTGGAACCGTTGGGTGGTGGCGCAGCGAGGACCGCAGAGCGCGCGGCGAGACCTACGAACAGCCGACGGACTGTCCAAAATGCACGAGCCGCGAGTTCGATGAAATCGCGTACGCCTACCTGCTGGGCCTCTATCTTGGCGACGGACACATCATCTCGAAGCCGAAGCAGCACCACCTGTCCATCTTCTGCAATGCGACTCAGACCGGCCTGATCGCCGCCGCTGAAGAGGCCATGCGTAAGGTCATGCCGCTCCCTGGCGTCAGCCAGCGCCACAAGACAGGCTGCGTCGAGGTGAAGTCATACACAAGGCACTGGACCTGCATGTTCCCCCAGCACGGTCCCGGCAAGAAGCACGAGCGCCTCATCGCCCTCCAGCCCTGGCAGCAGGCCATCGTCGACGCGCACCCCTGGGAGTTCATCCGCGGACTCATCCACTCCGACGGATGCCGCATCACCAACTGGACGACCCGCATCGTCGCCGGTGAGCGCAAGCGCTACGAATACCCCCGGTATTTCTTCACCAACTTCTCCGACGACATCCGACGGCTCTTCACCGACACCTGCGACAAGCTGGGCCTCGAGTGGACGCACTGCACCCGCAACGGAAACCCCTACAACATCTCCGTCGCCAAGAAGGCGCACGTCGCCCTACTCGACGCCCACGTAGGCCCCAAGTACTGACCCGGCCACCCCTTACTTGGGACTGTCGTCCTCCCCGATGTGGTGTACCCGCACCAGGTTCGTCGCGCCCGACACGCCGGGAGGGGAGCCTGCCGTGATGACGACCACGTCGCCCTTCTTGCAGCGGCCGTACCTCAACAGCATCTCGTCCACCTGGTCGACCATCGCGTCCGTCGAGTCCGCGAGCGGGCCGAGGAACGTCTCGACGCCCCACGTCAGGTTCAACTGGGAGCGTGTCGCCGGTTCCGGGGTGAAGGCGAGGAGCGGGATCGGGGAGCGGTAGCGGGACAGGCGGCGTACGGTGTCGCCGCTCTGGGTGAAGGCGACGAGGAACTTCGCGCCGAGGAAGTCGCCGATCTCGGCCGCCGCGCGGGCGACCGCACCGCCCTGGGTGCGCGGTTTGTTCGTCTCCGTCAGCGGGGGGAGGCCTTTCGCGAGGATGTCCTCCTCCGCCGCTTCGACGATCTTGGCCATGGTGCGGACCGTCTGGATGGCGTACTTGCCGACGCTTGTCTCGCCGGAGAGCATCACCGCGTCCGTGCCGTCGATGACCGCGTTGGCCACGTCGCTCGCCTCGGCGCGTGTCGGGCGGGAGTTCTCGATCATGGAGTCGAGCATCTGGGTGGCGACGATCACCGGTTTGGCGTTGCGCTTCGCCAGTTTGATGGCGCGCTTTTGGACGATGGGGACTTGTTCCAGGGGCATTTCGACGCCGAGGTCGCCGCGGGCGACCATGATCGCGTCGAAGGCGGCGACGATGTCGTCGATGTTCTCGACGGCCTGGGGTTTCTCGATCTTGGCGATGACGGGGAGCCGGCGGCCCTCTTCGTCCATGATGCGGTGGACGTCCACGATGTCGTTGCCGCTGCGGACGAAGGAGAGGGCGATGACGTCGAAGCCGGTGCGCAGTGCCCAGCGGAGGTCGTCCTCGTCTTTTTTGGAGAGGGCGGGGACGGAGACGGCGACGCCGGGCAGGTTCAGGCCCTTGTGGTCGGAGATCACGCCTCCCTCGATCACGCGGGTGTGGACGCGGGGCCCGTCTACGGAGGTGACCTCCAGGCAGACCTTGCCGTCGTCGACGAGGATGCGCTCTCCGGGTGTCACGTCTTCGGCCAGGCCGGCGTAGGTCGTGCCGCACGTCTGGCGGTCGCCCTGCACGCCTTCTTCCACGGTGATGGTGAAGGTGTCGTCGCGTTCGAGGAGTACGGGGCCTTCTGCGAATCGGCCGAGGCGGATCTTCGGTCCTTGAAGGTCGGCGAGGATGCCGACGCTGTGGCCGGTTTCGTCGGAGGCCTTGCGGACGCGGTGGTAGCGCTCCTCGTGTTCGGCGTGGGTGCCGTGGCTGAGGTTGAAGCGGGCGACGTCCATTCCGGCGTCGACCAGGGCTTTGAGCTGGTCGTACGAGTCGGTGGCGGGGCCCAGTGTGCAGACGATTTTTGCTCGGCGCATGTTTCGAGCTTATGTCTTACCGGTGGGTAAGGAATTGGTGGCACATGTCTGCTCAACAACCTTTGCGTGAAGGGTTGTTGACAACTAATAAATTGTGCATGGCTCCGCTCCTATGAGCATTCTGTCGAATGGGTGAATGCGTCGAATTCGCGGCGGTTGATTCACAGGCGGGGTGGATTCATCGTGAACTGTGCGCTCACTTCGGCGTGGACCTGGATGCGCTGGGGTTCCAGGTCGAGCGGTTCGGGTGCCGGTTCTCCTTTCGCCATGACGGCCGAGCGGGTCATGCGAGCGCCGTAGGCGGCCTGGGGTCGGAGGCCGGAGGCTCCGGTTCCGGTGTCGGCCAGTTCGATGAGTGCGGCCACCGTGGTGCCGAGGGCCTCCGCGTATTCGTTGGCTCGCTGCACGGCTTCGTGTACGGCTTGCTGTCGGGCGCGGCGGTGGACCGGTGAGTCGGTGCGCAGTGCCCACCAGGGGCCGTCGACCCGGGTCAGATCGAGGTCGGCCAGTCGGGTGGTGAGTTCGCCGAGGGCGGTGAAGTCGGTGAGTTCGGCGGTGAGGTGGACGGTGCCGTGGTAGGTGCGGATGCGTTCGCCTCGGCCGCGTTGGCCGAGTTCGGGGGTGATGGATACGGCGCCTGTGGAGATGTTTTCGACCTCGTCACCGTATGACTTCACGAGTTCCAGAACCGTCGTGTTGCGGTGGGTGAGGTCGTCGAGGGTGGTGCGGCGGTCTTTGCCGCGGGCGGTGATGGTGATGCCGATGCGGGCGATCTCGGGGTCGACTTCGAGTTCGGCCTCGCCGCGGACCACGAGGAGGGGGGCGTCGGGGGTGCCGTACGGGGGAATCTGGGGGGAGGTCATACGTCCCAGGTTGTCATGGCTTTCCCTGTTGGGGGGTGGGAGTTGACCTGTCTGGTCATCAGATCGCAACCTCCTGGACCTGTTGCGGTCGGTCGTGGGCGGGTCAGAATCTACGCGCGTTGTTGACCATTCCCCGAGGAGTACGAGACATGCCGTTGAACCGTCGGAAGTTCCTGAAGAAGTCCGCCGTGACCGGGGCGGGGGTGGCGGTCGCGGGTGCGGCTGCGGCTCCGTCGGCGCAGGCCGCGGCGGCGGACAGGCCGGCTGGGCCGGTCGGGCGGCCGAAGCGGTATGCGCTGACGGTGCTGGGGACGACGGACCTGCACGGTCATGTCTTCAACTGGGACTACTTCAAGGACGCGGAGTACAAGGACGCCGCGGGCAATGCGCAGGGGTTGGCGCGTATCTCGACGCTGGTGAACCGGATCCGTGCGGAGAAGGGGCGGGAGAACGTCCTGCTGCTGGATGCGGGCGACACGATTCAGGGCACGCCGCTGACGTACTACTACGCGAAGGTGGACCCGATCACCGCGAAGGGTGGTCCGGTGCATCCGATGGCGCAGGCGATGAACGCGATCGGGTATGACGCGGCGGCGTTGGGCAATCACGAGTTCAACTACGGCATCGAGACGCTGCGGAAGTTCGAGTCGCAGTTGCGTTTTCCGCTGCTGGGTGCGAACGCGGTGGACGCGAAGACGCTGAGGCCGGCGTTCCCTCCGTACGTCATCAAGACGTTCTGTGTGAAGGGTGCGCCGCCGGTGAAGGTGGCGGTGCTGGGTCTGACGAACCCGGGTATCGCGATCTGGGACAAGGCTTATGTGCAGGGCAAGCTGGCGTTTCCGGGGTTGGAGGAGCAGGCGGCGAAGTGGGTGCCGAAGCTGAAGTCGCTGGGTGCGGATGTGGTCATCGTGTCGGCGCATTCGGGTTCGTCGGGCACGTCGTCGTACGGTGACCAGTTGCCGTATGTGGAGAATTCGGCGGCGTTGGTGGCGCAGCAGGTGCCGGACATCGACGCGGTTCTGGTGGGGCATGCGCATGTGGAGATTCCGGAGCTGAAGGTCACGAACGTGAAGACCGGGAAGACGGTCGTGTTGTCGGAGCCGTTGGCGTATGCGGAGCGGTTGTCGGTGTTCGACGTCGGGTTGGTGTTCCAGAGGGGGAGGTGGGTCGTCGAGTCGGTTTCGTCGAAGGTGCTGAACTCGAACTCGGTGGCGGACGACCCGAAGATCACGAAGTTGCTGGGTGACGAGCACGCGAAGGTCGTGGCGTATGTCAACCAGGTGGTGGGTACGGCGACGGAGACGTTGACGACGGTCGAGGCGCGGTACAAGGACGCTCCGATCATCGATCTGATCACGAAGGTGCAGGAGGATGTCGTCAAGGCGGCGTTGGCCGGTACCTCGTATGCGTCGTTGCCGGTGATCGCGCAGGCTTCGCCGTTCTCGCGGACGTCGGAGATTCCGGCCGGGAAGGTGACGATCCGGGATCTGTCGAGCCTGTACGTGTATGACAACACGTTGGTGGCGAAGTTGCTGACGGGTGCGCAGGTGCGTGCGTACCTGGAGTACTCGGCGCAGTATTTCGTGCAGACGGCGGCGGATGCGGTGGTGGACACGGAGAAGCTGACGAACGCGGCGGGGCGTCCGGACTACAACTACGACTATGTGTCGGGTCTTGCGTATGAGATCGACATCGCGCAGGCGGTGGGTTCGCGGATCAGGAACCTGACGTACAACGGTGTGGCGTTGGACGATGCGCAGCAGTTCGTGCTGGCGGTGAACAACTATCGGGCCAATGGCGGTGGGGCGTTCCCGCATGTGGCGTCGGCACAGGAGTTGTGGTCGGAGTCGACGGAGATCCGTACGCGGATCTCGGAGTGGGTGACGGCGAAGGGTGTGCTGGATCCGAAGGACTTCGCGTCGGTCGACTGGAAGCTGACGCGGGACGGTAAGCCGGTGTTCTAGGCCAGGACGGTTTGCTGCCAGAGGGTCGTCGCTTCGTCTGCGGCGCTTGGTGCGGTGAGCAGCAGCGGGGTGTTGTAGGGCGGGAGTCGGGGGATGGCCACGGCTCCCGCTTCTGTTGCGATGAGCAGGGGTGGGAGGCCGTCGACGGGGTGGAATTCGCCGATGGCGGCTGCGGTGGCGCGGCCGGCGGCGACCTGGGTGAGGGAGAGTGCGGTGGAGCCCATGACGCGTACGGTGCAGTGGCGGGCGGCGAGTTCTCGTAGGAGGTCGTCCATGCCGGGCCAGTGGGCGTGGGCGGCCCATTCGGTGAGGAAGACGTGGCCGGTGAGGGTGGTGTGGTTGGCGGCGTGGATGGGGTGGCCGTTGAGGTGGGCGCCGCCGCCGCGGGTGGCGGTGAAGATCTCGTGTCGCCAGGGGTCGGCGACGACGCCGAGGAGGGGCTCGCCGTGTGGGGTGGCGAGGCCGAGGGAGATGGAGCACCAGCCGAGGCCGTGGGCGTAGTTGGTGGTGCCGTCGACGGGGTCGATGAGCCAGTGTGGGGCGCCGGGGGTGCCTTTGTGGACGCCGTGTTCCTCGCCTTCGATGCCGTAGGCGGGGAACTCGCGGCGTAGGACGGTGCGGACGTGGGTTTCGATTGCTTCGTCGGTGGCGGTGACGATGTCGGCGGGGCCGGCTTTTTCGCGTATGTCGCTTGCGTCGTCGGGGGTGCGTGGGCGGCGGATGCGGTCCGAGGCCCAGGCGGCGAGTTCGGTTGCGATGGTCAGTTCGCGGTCCATGTGTTGTCCACCGCCGCCGTTGTTGTGTCGTGCCGAGCGTTCGGGGGCATGGTACGGGTCAGTCTTTGAGGGGTACGAAGGTGCTGCGTCGGGTGCTGGTGGTGATGGTGGTGGTGGTGTGGTGTGTCTGGCGGGGTACGGAGGGTTCGAGGCCGAAGGTGGTGAAGGCGGTGCGGGTGGGGAGGGGGTAGGTCTCTTTGGCGGTGAGGGTGTTGAGGATGGTGGCGCTGCGCCAGGCGGCGAGGCCGAGGTCGGGGGCTCCTACGCCGTGGGTGTGGCGTTCGGCGTTTTGGACGTAGACGTTGCAGCCGGTGGCGGTGATGGCGGGGTCGAGGATGAGGCGGAAGTGTTCGTCGATGCGGGGGCGTTCGCTGTTGTCGCGGCGGATGTAGGGGTCGAGTCCGGCGAGGAGGTGGTCGAGGGGGCGTTCGCGGTGGCCGGTGGCGAGGACGACGGCGTTGGTGGTGAGGCGGGTGCGGGTGTTCTGCTGGATGTGTTCGAGGTGGAGTTCGATTTTGGTGGTGGCGATGCGGCCGGCGGTGCGGACGCGGACGCCGGGGGTGAGGACGGCGTCGGGCCAGGCGTTGTGGAGGGTGCGGCGGTAGAGCTCGTCGTGGATGGCGGCGAGGGTGTCGGCGTCGATGCCTTTGTGGAGTTGCCATTGGGTGCCGGCGACGCGGTCGCGGGTGTTTTCGGGGAGGGCGTGGAAGTAGCGGGTGTAGTCGGGGGTGAAGTGTTCGAGGCCGAGTTTGGAGTACTCCATGGGGGCGAATGCGTCGGTGCGGCCGATCCAGTGGAGTTGTTCGCGGCCGGTGGGGCGGTGGCGCAGGAGGTCGAGGAAGATTTCGGCGCCGGACTGTCCGGAGCCGACGACGGTGATGTGGCCGGCGGTGAGGAGGGTGTCGCGGTGGGTGAGGTAGTCGGTGGCGTGGATGACGGGGACGCCGGGGGTGTCGACGAGGGGGCGTAGGGCGTCGGGAATGTGGGGTTCGGTGCCGATGCCGAGGACGATGTTTCTGGTGTGGGTGCGGCCGAGGGCTTCGGCTTCGCCGTCGGTGTCGAGTTGGGTGAAGTCGACTTCGAAGACGTCGCGTTCGGGGTTCCAGCGGACGGCGTCGGCGTGGTGGCGGAAGTGGAGGCCGGGGAGGTTGTCGGCGACCCAGCGGCAGTAGGTGTCGTATTCGGCGCGGTGGGTGTGGAAGCGCTCGGCGAAGTAGAAGGGGTAGAGGCGGTGGTGGGCTTTGAGGTAGTTGAGGAAGCTCCAGGGGCTGGTGGGGTCGGCGAGGGTGACGAGGTCGGCGAGGAAGGGGACCTGGATGCGGGCGCCGTCGATGAGGAGGCCGGGGTGCCAGTCGAAGCGGGGGCGTTGTTCGTAGAAGGCGGTGTCGAGTTGGGTGAGGGGCTGGGCGAGGGCGGCGAGGGAGAGGTTGCAGGGGCCGATGCCGATGCCGACGAGGTCGCGGGGGGTGTCGGTGGCGGGGTGTGGGGGCGTGGTGGGGGGTGGCGTGCTCATGTGGGGGTGTTTCCTTCTACCAGTTTCAGGAGGGCGGCTAGGTCGTCGGGCCGGGTGTGGGGGTTGAGGAGGGTGGTCTTGAGCCAGAGGCGTCCGTGGAGGTGGGCGCGGCCGAGGACGGCGTGGCCGTCGGTGAGGAGGCGGCGGCGTGTTTCGGCGACGGTGGTGTCGGTGGCGCCGGTCGGGCGGAAGAGGACGGTGCTGATGGTGGGTGGGGCGTGGAGTTCGAGGCGGGGGTGTGCGGTGATGAGGTCGGCGAGGTGGTGGGCGTGGGCGCAGACCTGGTCGACGAGGGCGCCCAGGCCGGTGCGGCCGAGGGTTTTGAGGGTGACGGCGATCTTGAGGGTGTCGGGGCGGCGGCTGGTGCGCAGGGAGCGGCCGAGGAGGTCGGGGAGGCCGGCTTGGGTGTCGTCGTCGGCGTTGAGGTAGTCGGCGTGGTGGTGCAGGGCGGTGAGGTCGCGGTGGTCGCGGACGGCGAGGAGTCCGGCGGCGATGGGTTGCCAGCCGAGTTTGTGCAGGTCGAGGGTGATGGTGTCGGCGGCGCTCAGGCCGGTGAGGTGGTGCCGGTGGCGGGCGCTGAAGAGGAGGCCTGCGCCGTAGGCGGCGTCGATGTGCAGGCGGGCGTGGTGGGTCGCGCAGATGGCGGCGATGTCGGGGAGGGGGTCGATGAGTCCGGCGTCGGTGGTGCCTGCGGTGGCGGTGACGAGGTGGGGGCCGGGGAGGGTGGTGAGGGCGTCGTGGAGCGCGGTGGGGTCGAGGGTGCCGGTGGGTGCGGGGATGGTCACGGGGTCGGGCAGGCCGAGGAGCCAGGCGGCGCGGGTGAGGGAGTGGTGGGCGTTGGCTCCGCAGATGAGGCGGACGGTGGGGCCGAGGGTCTCGCGGGCGAGGAGGAGGGCCAGTTGGTTGGATTCGGTGCCGCCGGTTGTCATCAGGGCGTCGGGTGTGGGGGCGGGTGGGGCGTCCGGGTAGACCTCTTTGGCGAGTTTCCGGGTCACCAGGGTCTCCAGCTCGGAGGCTGCCGGTGCCTGGTCCCAGGAGTCCAGGGACGGGTTGAGGGCGGATGCCGCGAGGTCTGCTGCCGTTGCGACGGCGAGGGGTGGGCAGTGCAGGTGGGCGGCGCAGAGGGGGTCGGCGGGGTCGGCGGCGCCTTCGGCGAGGGCGTGGACGAGGGCGGGCAGGGCGCCGGGGTCGCCGTGTTCGGGGAGGACGTCTCCCACCGCGTCCCGCATCCGTGCGGCGACGGCGTGGGGTCCGCCTGCGGGCAGTGGTCCGCCGCGGGTGCGGGCGCCGGTGTCGAGGGCGTCGAGGACGGCGGTGAGCAAGGGGCGCAGGGCGTCGGGGCCTTGGGCGCCTGAGGCGAGGGGCGGCATGCTCACGGGACTCCTCCGGGGCGCGGGGCGGATGTCCGCAGGGGGGGAGTTCCAGTTTGTCGGGGATGGCGGCGGCGCGCCCGAAAAGACCGGGAATCGGAACCCGAAAGAGGGTACGGGGGCTTGTGGGCCGCCGTACCCTCTTTCGGCCCTGAGGGCCTCGTGCGGGCGTCGGGTGCTACGCCTGTCGTACGCGCAATGCGCGGGCGAGGTCGTCGAGTTGGTCGGTGAGTTTGCGGCGCAGGGCCGGGATGGGGTCGGCGTCGGTGAGGCAGGCCTCGCCGAGGCTCAGGGTGTCGGCGTCGACGGCGTGGGCGGGGAAGGCCCAGCGGCCCGCGGCGTCGGCGATGGCGGGGCCGCGGCGGGCGGCGACGGCGACGGCGTCCCGGTAGAAGCGTGGCACGTACTCGCTGAGGAGGTCGCTCTGTTCGGGCTGCCAGAAGCCTTGGGCGGTGGCGGTGAAGAGGTAGTTGGACAGGTCGTCGCCCTCGAACATGGCGGCCCAGGCGGTGGCCTTGGCGTCGGCGTCGGGGAGGGCGGCGCGGCAGCGGGCGGCGCCTTCCTGGCCGGTGGCGGAGCGGTCGCGGTCGAGTTCGGCGGCGATGGCGCTCTCGTCGGTGGCGCCGAGGACGGCGAGTCGGGCGAGGACGCGCCAGCGCAGGTCGGGGTCGAGTTCGGGTCCGCCGGGGACGGTGCCGTCGGCGAGCCAGGCGGCGATGGTGTCGGGGTGGGCGGCGACGTCGATGAAGTGGCGTACGGCGATGAGGCGCAGGCCGGGGTGGTCGCCGTCCTCGGTGCGGCGGATGAGGTCGCGGCAGAGGGCGGAGAGGGTGGCGAGGGCGGTGGGGCGTTCTTCGGGGGTGAGGTAGCGGTCGGCGACCTGTGCGGAGGCGAAGGCGAGGACGCCTTGGACGAGGGCGAGGTCGGTTTCCTGCGGGAGGTGGGCGCGGGCGGCGTCGAGGTAGGCGCTGGGGGCGAGTTCGCCGTCGCGGACGGCGTCGCGCAGGGCGTTCCAGACGACGGCGCGGGTGAGCGGGTCGGGCAGGCCGGCGAGGCGGGTGCGGAGGGTTTCGAAGGAGGCGGGGTCGAAGCGGATCTTGGTGTAGGTGAGGTCGCCGTCGTTGAGGAGGAGCAGGGCGGGGCGTTTGCCGATGGGCTGGGGCGTGCTCTGCGGGATGTCGACGTCGAGGCGTTCGCGCAGGGTGAGCGGGCCGTCGTCGCCGAGGTCGAGGTCGTAGAGGCCGACGGCGATGCGGTGGGGGCGGCTGCCCTTGTGGACGACGGTGAGGGTGTGGTCGCCGTTGGAGCCGCTGAGGGTGGGGGTGAGGGTGTCGACGCCGGTGGTGCGCAGCCAGGCGTCGGCCCAGGCGTGGACGTCGCGGTCGGTGTGGGCGGCGAGGGAGTCGATGAAGTCGGCGAGGGTGGCGTTGGCGAACTTGTGGCGGGCGAAGTGGGTGTTGATGCCGGCCAGGAAGTCCTTCTCGCCGAGCCAGGTCACCAGTTGGCGCAGGGCTGAGGCGCCCTTGGCGTAGGAGATGCCGTCGAAGTTGAGGAGGGCGGAGGCGGTGTCGTCGACGTTCTCGGGGGCGACGGGGTGGGTGGAGGGGCGCTGGTCGGCGTCGTAGCCCCAGGCCTTGCGGACGACGCCGAAGTCGGTCCAGGTGTCCGTGAAGCGGGTGGCTTCGGTGAGGGTCTGGTAGCCCATGTACTCGGCGAAGGACTCGTTGAGCCAGATGTCGTCCCACCAGGTGAGGGTGACGAGGTCGCCGAACCACATGTGGGCCATCTCGTGGGCGACGACCATGGCGCGGGTCTGGCGTTCGGTGTCGGTGACGGCGGAGCGGTAGACGAACTCGTCGCGGAAGGTGACGAGGCCGGGGTTCTCCATGGCGCCGGCGTTGAACTCGGGGACGAACGCCTGGTCGTAGGAGTCGAAGGGGTAGGGCTCCTCGAACTTCTCGTGATAGCGGTCGAAGCACGCGCGCGTGATGTCGAGGAGTTCGTCGGCGTCGGCCTCGAGGTGGGGGGCGAGGGAGCGGCGGCAGTGGATGCCGAAGGGCAGGCCGCGGTGTTCGGTGCGTACGGAGTGCCAGGGTCCGGCGGCGACGGCGACGAGGTAGGTGGAGATCAGCGGGGTGGGCGCGGCCTGCCAACGGCCTTCGCCGAGGTGTTCGGTGATGCCGTTGGCGAGGACGGTCCAGTTCTCGGGGGCCTTCACCGACAGGTCGAAGACGGCCTTGAGGTCGGGCTGGTCGAAGGCGGCGAAGACGCGCTGGACGTCGTCCATGAAGAGCTGGGTGTAGAGGTAGGTCTCGCCGTCGGTGGGGTCGGTGAAGCGGTGCATGCCCTCGCCGGTGCGGGAGTAGCGCATGTCGGCCCGGATGCGCAGTTCGTGGTCGCCGGCGGTGAGGTTGTTCAGGGGGAGCCGGTTGTCGTCCAGGGTTTCCGGGTCGAGGGGCTCTCCGTCGAGGGTGACGGAGTGCAGTGTGTCAGGCCTGACCTCGACGAAGGTGTCCCCGTGGGCGCGCGCGGCGAACCCGATGACGGTGACGGACTCGAAGGTGTCGTCGCCGGTCGTCAGGTCGAGCTCGATGGTGTAGCGGTGGACGTCGAGGAGCTTGGCACGGCTTAGCGCTTCGTCGCGCGTCAGTACGGACATGCACGACATGCTGCCTGATACCGCTGGCCGGGCACAGGGGCGGATCGGTACGCGCCCTATGTCCCTTCTCGCGCCGGGGCGCTGTCGCGTCGTACGAGGGCCCCGGCGTGGCGGCAGTGCGTGCTCACGGGGCGTACGGGGCGTACGGGGCGTGCGGTCGCCTGCACGGACGGCGTCCGCACGCCCCGTGGGTTCAGCTCGGGGAGGCGGTGGAGCCGTTGACGGTGTCCTCGGCGATGCGCTCGTGGTGGCGGATCACCTCGGCGATGATGAAGTTGAGGAACTTCTCGGCGAACGCGGGGTCGAGCTTGGCGCTCTCGGCGAGGGTGCGCAGCCGGGTGATCTGGCGGGCCTCGCGGGCCTGGTCGGCGGGCGGCAGCTGGTGGCGGGCCTTGAGGTGGCCGACCTGCTGGGTGGCCTTGAAGCGTTCGGCGAGCATGTGGACGACGGCGGCGTCGATGTTGTCGATGCTGTCGCGGAGCCGGGCGAGCTCCTCGCGGACGGCGGGGTCGACGTCGCCGGCTGCGGGGCCGGGGGTGTTGCTGGTGGTCATGGGCGATCACCCTAGTGCGCCGTGTCCTCGTACAGTGGAACCGGGTGTACTGGGGTGCACGGCCTCTTGGGGGTGCGGGCGTGGCGGACGGCGGACCGGTCGAGCATGGTTATCCGCATCTGGAGACGGTACGGACGGCCGTCACGGCGCTGTACCGGCGGTTGTCGTACGACACCATCCACCAGTTCGCGACCAGTGTGCCTCCGGTGGACGTGGCGTTCTGCGACACCGACGATCTGCATCTGGGGGCGCAGCGGGTGGCCCGTGAGCTGGTGCGGCATTTCCGGTTGCCGGACGCCCGGATGATCGTCGCGTTCCGGGAGATGGAGCATGCGGCGAACGTCGAGCTCACGGCGGGTCCCGAGTACTTCGTGGAGCTGAACGACCGGTTCCGCAGGCATCGGCGGGACATCGGCGCGGCGTTGGCGCACGAGATCATGCACGTCTATCTGCATCGGGTGGGTCTGTCGTTCCCGGGGACGCGGGACAACGAGATCCTCACCGACACGGCGACGACGTATCTGGGGGCGGGCTGGCTGCTGCTGGACGCGTACCGGGAGGACGGGGCGTCCTCGCAGAAGCTGGGGTATCTGACGCCGGAGGAGTTCGGGTACGTGCTGGCGAAGCGGTCGCTGGTGTTCGGTGAGGATCCGTCGGTGTGGTTCACCAGCGCGCAGGCGTACACGGCGTACGGGCGGGGCATGGAGCGGGCGCTTCATGACGCGCGGCAGCCTCCGCTGACGGCGGCGGGCTGGGCGGGCCGGCGCCGCTACGCCCGCGATCGCCGGCACGCCCAGGACCACCGGTCCGCGGCGGCCCCGGACACCGCGTACGCCTTCGCTCCGGATCCGCCGGGGCCGCTGCGGGTGACGTTCCCGTGTCCGACCTGCCATCAGCGGATCCGGGTGCCGGTGCGGGGGCGGGTGCGGGCGCGGTGCGGACTGTGCCGCACGGTCCTGGAGTGCGACACGTAGCGGTGCGTACACCTACGCTCCGTACACCGCCCCGGGGGGCTCCGCCTCCGTCAGCAGTTTGCGTACGGCCGTCCCCGCCTCCGCCGGGTCCCAGCGTGCGCCCTTGTCGGCGGTGGGGCCGGCGCGCCAGCCGTCCATGACGGTGATCCGGCCGGCCTCCGCCTCGAAGACGCGGCCGGTGACGCCCTCGCTCGCGGCGGAGCCGAGCCAGACGACGAGCGGGGAGACGTTGTCGGGGGCCATGGCGTCGAAACCGGTTTCCGGGGCGGTCATGGTGTCGGCGAAGGTCCGTTCCGTCATTCGGGTGCGGGCGGCGGGTGCGATGGCGTTGGCCTGGACGCCGTAGCGGGCGAGTTCGGCGGCCGCGACCAGTGTGAGCGCGACGATCCCGGCCTTCGCGGCGCTGTAGTTGCCCTGCCCGACCGAGCCCAGCAGCCCGGCGCCGCTGCTGGTGTTGACGATCCGGGCGGCCGGTGCGCGGCCCGCCTTGGCCTCGGCGCGCCAGTGCGCGGCGGCGTGCTTCAGGGTGAGGAAGTGGCCCTTGAGGTGGACGCGGACGACCGCGTCCCAGTCGTCCTCGTCCAGGTTGACCAGCATCCGGTCGCGCAGGAAGCCGGCGTTGTTGACGAGGGTGTCGAGTCGGCCGTACGTCTCCAGGGCGGTCGCGACGAGGGACGCGGCGCCCTCGGGGGTGGCGATGTCCCCTCCGTGCGTGACGGCCTCGCCGCCGGCCGTACGGATCTCCTCGGCCACGCGGGAGGCCGGGCTGTCGGCGCCCGGGGTGCCGTCCAGCCCGACTCCCAGGTCGTTGACGACCAGGCGGGCGCCCTGCGCCGCGAAGGCGAGCGCGTGCGCGCGCCCGAGGCCGCGTCCCGCGCCGGTGACGACGACGACCCGCCCGTCACAGATTCCGCTCATCTCACGTCTCCTTGTTGGCAGTTGCGGCGTCGAGGAAAGCGGGCCGCTCCCCTCCCCCGTGCACGAGCAGGCTCGCCCCGCTGATGTAGGCGGCCGCGTCGGAGGCGAGGAAGACGGCTGCGGCTCCGACGTCGGACGGTGTGGCCAGCCGGCCCAGCGGCACCGTGTGGGCGACGGCGTCGACGCCGTCCGCGCCGCCGTAGTGGAGGTGGGTCAGCTCGGTGTGGACCATGCCGACGACCAGGGTGTTCACGCGCACCTGCGGGGCCCACTCGACGGCCATGGACCGTGCGAGGTTCTCCAGTCCCGCCTTGGCCGCGCCGTAGGCGGCCGAGCCGGGCGAGGGGCGGCTGCCGCTGACGCTGCCGATCATCACGACCGAGCCCTGCGCGCGCTTGAGGTGGTCGTAGGCGGCGAGGGACACGGTCAGGGGGGCGAGGAGGTTGAGCTCGATCACGCGCGCGTGCCGTTCGGCGCCGGCCTGTGCGAGGGGGCGGTAAGGGGCGCCGCCGGCGTTGTTGACGAGGACGTCGAGTCGGGGCAGTCCGGCGAAGAAGTGCCGTACGGCGTCGGCGTCGCGCACGTCCAACGGCATGAACTCGGTTTTCTCGAGCGGGACTTCGGGCGGTCGGCGGGCGCAGACCACGACCTCGGCGCCCGCGCGCGTGAGGGAGCGCGCGATGCCGGCGCCCACTCCGCGGGTGCCACCGGTGACGACGGCGACCTTCCCGTCCAGCTCCATTCGCTGCTACCTTTCCACCTAACAAACGTTTGGTGGAAAGGTAGCTGATGCTTCCATGGGTGTCTCCACCTCGTCCCCCGAAAAGGGGATTTCTCTTGTCACCGTTGACGTTCCGCCCGTCAACGCGCTGCCGGTGAGCGGCTGGTTCGCGCTGGCCGACGCGGTGCGCGCGGCGGGCCGTGATCCCGGGACGCGGTGTGTGGTGCTGGCGGCCGAGGGTCGCGGCTTCAACGCGGGCGTCGATATCAAGGAGATCCAGGCACACGGCCCGAGCGCGTTGATCGGCGCCAACCGCGGCTGCTTCGAGGCGTTCGCCGCGGTGTACGAGTGCGAGGTGCCCGTGGTCGCGGCCGTGCACGGCCACTGCCTGGGCGGCGGCGTCGGACTCGTGGGCAACGCGGACGTGGTCGTGGCGAGCGAGGACGCCGTGTTCGGGCTGCCCGAGCTGGACCGGGGCGCCCTGGGCGCGGCCACCCACCTGGCCCGGCTGGTCCCCCAGCACCTCCTGCGCGCCCTGTACTACACCGCGCGCACGGTCACGGCGGCCGAGCTGCACGCGCACGGCTCTGTGTGGCGGGTGGTGCCGCGCGAGGAACTGCGCGCGGCCGCCCTGGCGTTGGCCGGCGAGATCGCCGCGAAGGACGGTGAGCTGCTGCGCCTGGCCAAGGCCGCTCTCAACGGCATCGACCCGGTCGATGTGCGCCGCAGCTACCGCTTCGAGCAGGGCTTCACCTACGAGGCGAGCGTCGGCGGGGTGGCCGACCGCGTCCGCGACACGTTCGGCAAGGAAGCCGACCAAGCCGAGGAAGGCAAGGAACGCAAGGAAGGCAAGGACGAGGCGGGACAGGCAGGAGGGGGCTCGGGTGAGTGACAAGACGATGACCGCCGAGGAGGTCGTGTCCCGGCTGCACAGCGGCATGACCCTCGGCATCGGCGGCTGGGGCTCGCGCCGCAAGCCGATGGCCCTGGTCAGGGCGCTGCTGCGGTCGCAGATCAGCGACCTCACCGTCGTCTCGTACGGCGGTCCGGACGTCGGGATGCTCGCCGCGGCCGGGCGGATCCGGGGGCTGGTGGCCGCGTTCGTCACCCTCGACTCGATCCCCCTCGAACCTCACTACCGCGCGGCGCGCGAGCGCGGGGCCTTCGAACTGACGGAGGTCGACGAGGCGATGTTCATGTGGGGTCTGCGCGCGGCCGCGAACCGGCTGCCGTTCCTGCCGGTGCGGGCGGGCCTCGGTTCGGACGTGATGCGGGTCAACCCGGGCCTGCGGACGGTGACGTCGCCGTACGAGGACCGGGAGACGTTCGTGGCCATGCCCGCCCTGCGGCTGGACGCGGCCCTGGTGCACGTCAACCGGGCCGACCGGCTGGGCAACGGGCAGTACCTGGGCCCGGACCCGTACTTCGACGACCTGTTCTGCGAGGCGGCGGACACGGCCTATGTGTCGTGCGAGCGGATCGTCGACACGGCCGAGCTGACGAAGCAGGGGCCGCCGCAGTCGCTGCTGATCAAGCGGCACACGGTGACAGGGGTCGTGGAGGCGCCGAACGGGGCGCACTTCACGTCCTGCGCGCCCGACTACGGCCGCGACGAGGCGTTCCAGAAGCGGTACGCGAGCACGCCCTGGCCGGAGTTCGCGGCCCGCCATCTGGCCGGGGACGAACAGGCGTACCAGTCGACGGCCGGGGAGGACGCATGACCACGCGTGCCGAGTACTGCGTGATCGCCTGTGCCGAGGCCTGGCGCGGTGCGGGCGAGATCCTGGCCGCCCCGATGGGCCTGATCCCGTCCGTGGGCGCCCGGCTGGCCCGGCTCACGTTCGCGCCGGACCTGCTCCTCACCGACGGCGAGGCGGTGATCGTCCGCCCCGACGGCGCCGTCGAGGGCTGGCTGCCGTACCGGCAGCACCTGGCCCTCGTCACCGGGGGGCGGCGGCACGTGATGATGGGCGCGAGCCAGCTCGACCGCTACGGCAACCAGAACATTGCCTGCATCGGCGACTGGGCGAAGCCGAAACGGCAGCTGCTGGGGGTGCGGGGCGCGCCGGTCAACACCCTCAACAACCCCACGAGCTACTGGATCCCGAGGCACTCCCGGCGGGTCTTCGTCGAGCGGGTCGACATGGTGTGCGGGGTCGGCTACGACCGTGCGGCCGGCGCACGCCATCACCGCATCCCGCGGGTCGTCTCCGACCTCGGTGTCTTCGACTTCGCCACCCCCGACCACCGCATGCGGCTGGCCTCGCTGCATCCCGGGGTGAGCGTCGGGCAGGTCCGGGAGGCGACGGGCTTCGAGCTGGTGGTCCCGGACGAGGTGCCGTTCACCCGTGAACCGACGGCACAGGAGCTGCGGTTGATCCGTGAGGTGCTCGATCCGGGGGACGCCCGCGCGCGGGAGGTCGCCGCCTGATGGAGACGGCGCTCACCCGGCTGGTCGGGGTCCGCCACCCGATCGTGCAGACCGGGATGGGGTGGGTGGCGGGTCCGCGTCTGGTGTCGGCTACGGCGAACGCGGGGGCGCTGGGCGTCCTGGGCTCGGCGACGATGACGGTCGACGGGCTGCGGGAGGCCGTACGGGAGGTCAGATCCCGTACCGACGCCCCGTTCGGGGTCAATCTGCGCGCGGACGCGGCGGACGCCGGCGACCGGGTGCGGATCATCGTCGACGAGGGGGTGCGGGTCGCGTCGTTCGCGCTGGCCCCCTCCCGCGAGCTGATCGCCGAGCTCAAGGAGGCGGGGGTCGTCGTGATCCCCTCGGTCGGCGCCCGCCGACACGCCGAGAAGGTCGCCGCGTGGGGGGCGGACGCGGTGGTCGTGCAGGGCGGCGAGGGCGGCGGACACACCGGCGACGTGGCGACGACGGTGCTGCTGCCGCAGGTGGTGGACGCGGTGGACATCCCGGTCGTGGCGGCGGGCGGCTTCTTCGACGGGCGGGGGCTGATGGCGGCGCTGGCGTACGGGGCGGCGGGCGTGGCGATGGGGACGCGGTTCCTGCTCACGTCGGACTCGACGGTGCCGGACGCGGTGAAGGCCCGGTATCTGGCGGCGACCGTCAGGGACGTGACGGTGACGCGGGCGGTCGACGGCCTGCCGCATCGCATGCTGCGCACGGACCTGGTGGCCTCGCTGGAGCACTTTTCGCGCGCGAAAGCCCTGGTGCACGCGGTCCGGCGGGCGGCCGGCTTCCGGAGGCTGTCGGGGCTGACCTGGCGTCAGCTGGTCCACGACGGGCTGGCGATGCGGCACGGCAAGGACCTGACGTGGAGCCAGGTGCTGCTCGCCGCGAACACCCCGATGCTGCTCAGATCCGCGATGGTGGAGGGCCGTACGGACCTGGGGGTGATGGCGTCCGGGCAGGTCGCCGGGGTGATCGACGACCTGCCGTCGTGCGCGGAGCTGGTGGAACGGATCATGAAGGAGGCGGAACAGGTCCGGGAGCGGCTCACGCCCCCACGATGACCGTCAGAGCCTCTCCATGCCCGGTCACAGCCTCTCCATGACCGTCACACGGTCACAGCCTCTCCATGACCGTCACACGGTCACAGCCTCTCCATGACCGTCACAGCCTCTCGGCGACCGTCAGAGCCTCTCGATGACCGTCACGTTCGCCTGGCCCCCGCCCTCGCACATGGTCTGGAGACCGAAGCGGCCGCCCGTGCGCTCCAGTTCGTGCAGCAGGGTCGTCATCAGCTTCGCGCCGGTCGCGCCGAGGGGGTGACCGAGGGCGATCGCGCCGCCGTTGACGTTGACCTTCTCCGGGTCCGCGCCGGTCTCCTTCAGCCAGGCCAGGACGACGGGCGCGAACGCCTCGTTGATCTCGACGAGGTCGATGTCGTGGATCGACAGGCCGGTCTTCTTCAGGGCGTGCGCGGTGGCCGGGATCGGAGCCGTCAGCATGCGGATGGGGTCCTCGCCGCGCACGGAGAGGTGATGCACACGCGCGCGGGGCGTCAGCCCGTGCTCCCGTACCGCCTGCTCCGAGGCCAGCAGCAGGGCCGCCGCGCCGTCGGAGACCTGAGAGGAGCAGGCGGCGGTGACGGTGCCGCCGTCGATGACGGGCTTCAGGGCGGCCATCTTCTCCAGGGAGGTGTCCCGGCGCGGTCCCTCGTCGGCGAGGACGTCCCCGTAGGCCACGGTCTCCCGCGCGAACCGGCCCTCGTCGAGCGCGCGCACCGCCCGCCGGTGCGAGCGCAGCGCGAACTCCTCCTGGTCCTGGCGGCTGATGCCCCACTTGGCGGCGATCATCTCGGCGCCGGCGAACTGGTTGACGGGCCGGTTCCCGTACCGCGCGCGCCAGCCCTCGCTGCCCGCGAACGGGCCCTGAGTGAAGCCGAGGGGCTCGGCGGCCTGCCGGGTGGCGTAGGCGATCGGGATCTGCGACATGTTCTGCACGCCGCCCGCGACCACCAGGTCCTGCGTCCCGGACAGCACGCCCTGCGCGGCGAAGTGCACGGCCTGCTGCGAGGAGCCGCACTGCCGGTCCACGGTCACGCCCGGCACCTCCTCGGGCAGCCCGGCGGCCAGCCAGCAGGTCCGCGCGATGTCCCCGGCCTGCGGCCCGACCGCGTCCAGGCAGCCGAAGACGACGTCCTCCACGGCCGCCGGGTCGATGCCCGCGCGGGCGACCAGTTCCTTGAGCACATGGGCGCCGAGGTCCGCCGGATGCACCCCG
Organism: Streptomyces sp. NPDC050121; assembly: GCF_044460385.1. NCBI lineage: Bacteria > Bacillati > Actinomycetota > Actinomycetes > Kitasatosporales > Streptomycetaceae > Streptomyces > Streptomyces sp. NPDC050121. Next base: position 33,008 of record NZ_JBITJV010000029.1, read on the forward strand.
GCGAGTCCTCCCCCGCGCCGCCCGACGGGCGTGCGGACCGCTTCGACGATGTAGGCCTCGGCCATGGCGACTCCCTCACTGGAACCGGAAAGGGCGGTTGAATCGGCTATTCACGTACGGCGATCCCGTCCAGCACCATCGACAGGTACTGCCGGGCGATCTCCTCGGGGCTGTGCTGTCCGCCGGGCCGGTACCAGGACGCGGCGACCCACACCGTGTCGCGGACGAACCGGTAGGCGAGCCGGACGTCGAGGTCGGCGCGGAAGGCCTGCTCGGCGACCCCGCGCTCCAGCGTGGACAGCCACGCCTTCTCGAACCGGCTCTGTGAGTCGGCGAGGAACGCGAACCGTTCCTGCGCCACGAGCTGTCTGCTCTCCTTCTGGTAGATCGCGACGGCGGCGCGGTGCCGGTCGATCTCCCGGAACGACTCGGTGACCAGGGCTTCCAGGGTCTGGCGGGGGCCGAGGCGGGCGGCGAGCACGGCGTCGTAGCCGCCCCACAGCTCGTCGAGGAAGGTGCGCAGGATCTCCTCCAGCATCGACTCCTTGGAGTCGAAGTGGTAGTAGAGGCTGCCCGCGAGCATGCCCGCGTGGTCCGCGATCTTGCGCACGGTGGTGGCGTTGTAGCCCTGCTCGGCGAAGACCTCGGCGGCGGTGTCGAGGAGTTCGGCGCGGCGCGCGGGCGCGGCGGTCACCTGGGGCTTCTTCTTCGTAGGAGGCACGGGTCCATTGTCGTCCTAGGCGTGCTGGCTGCTGACGGGGACGACCTCGCCCGTCATGTACGACGAGTAGCCCGACGCGAGGAACACGATCACGTTGGCCACCTCCCAGGGCTCGGCGTACCGCCCGAAGGCCTCGCGTCGCGTCAGTTCCTCCAGCAGGTCGGGCGAGGTCACCTTCACCAGGTGCGGGTGCATGGCGAGGCTGGGCGCGACGGCGTTGACGCGGATGCCGTACGGGGCGGCCTCGATCGCCGAGCACCGGGTCAGCGCCATCACGCCGGCCTTCGCGGCGGCGTAGTGGGCCTGTCCGGCCTGGGCGCGCCAGCCGATGACGGAGGCGTTGTTGACGATGACGCCCCCGCCGGTCCCGCGCATCAGCCGCAGGGCCGCCCGCGTGCAGCGGAACGTGCCGTTCAGTGTCACGTCGAGCACCCGGGACCACTGTTCGTCGCTCATGTCGACGAGGTCCGAAGTGCCGCCCAGACCGGCGTTGTTCACGACGATGTCGAGGCGGCCGTGCAGTCGTACGGCGGTGTCGAAGAGGGCCTGTACCTGGCTTTCGTCGGTGACGTCACAGGGGAGAGCCGCCACCGCCCCCTCGAACTCACCGGCCAGCCGGGCCTCGTGCTCCTTGAGCCGGCGCGTGTGCGCGTCGCTGATCAGCACGCGCGCGCCCTCCTCCAGGAAGCGGCGCGCGGTGGCCCCGCCGATCCCGGCGCCCGCGGCGGCCGTGATGACGGCGGTACGCCCGCTGAGCAGCCCGTGCCCGGGTTCGTACGCCGGGCTCTCGACGCCTGTCATGGGGCCACGCTAACCTACCAAACACTTGTTAGGGAAGGAGTGTCGCTGATGGACCTCGACCTCACACCAGCCGAGGAGGCATTCCGCGCCGAGGCCCGCGCCTGGCTGCACGCGCACGTGCCGTCCGCTCCGCTCCCGTCGCTGGAGACCGGGGAGGGCTTCGCGGCGCACCGCGCGTGGGAGGCCGAACTGGCCGCGGACCGCTGGTCGGCGGTGAACTGGCCCGCGCGCTACGGCGGGCGGGACGCCGGGCTGATCCGCTGGCTGGTCTTCGAGGAGGAGTACTACGCGGCGGGCGCGCCGGGCCGGGTCGGCCAGAACGGCGTCAGTCTGCTCGCGCCGACCCTCTTCGACCACGGCACGGAGGAACAACGCGCGCGCGTGCTGCCGCCGATGGCGACCGGCGAGGTGGTCTGGGCGCAGGCGTGGTCGGAGCCGGAGGCGGGCTCGGACCTGGCCTCGCTGCGCTCCCGGGCGGTCCGCGCGGACGGCGGCTGGCGGTTGAACGGCCTCAAGACGTGGTCGTCGCGGGCGGCCTTCGCCGACCGCGCGTTCGGCCTGTTCCGCAGCGACCCGGCGGCTCCCCGTCCGCACCAGGGCCTGACGTACCTGATGTTCGACCTGCGCGCGCCCGGCGTCACGGTCCGTCCGATCGGCCGCCTCGACGGAAAGCCGGCGTTCGCCGAGCTGTTCCTGGACGAGGTGTTCGTGCCGGACGAGGACGTGATCGGCGTGCCCGGTGAGGGCTGGCGGGTGGCCATGTCCACGGCAGGCAACGAGCGGGGGCTGACGCTCCGCTCCCCCGGCCGCTTCCTCGCCGCCGCGGACCGCCTCCACCGCCTCTGGCTGGACAGGGGCCGACCCGCCTGGGCCCAGGACCGGGTCGCCGACGCGCTGGCCGGCGCCCGCGCCTACCAGCTCTTCGCCTACGCGGCCGCGTCCCGCTTCCTGGACGGCGAGTCGATCGGCCCGGAGTCCAGCCTGAACAAGGTCTTCTGGTCCGAGTACGACATCGCGCTGCAGGAGACGGCCCTCGACCTGCTGGGCGAGGAGGGCGAGTCGGCGGACTCCGCCTGGGCCGAGGCCTATGTGTTCGCCCTCGCCGGACCCGTCTACGCCGGCACGAACGAGATCCAGCGCGACATCATCGCCGAGCGTCTGCTCGGCCTGCCGAAGGGCCGCCGCTGATGCGTTTCCTCCTGGACACCGAACAGCGGGCGTTCGCCGACTCCCTGCACGCCATGCTGACGGCCGCCGCGACGCCCTCGGTCGTACGGGACTGGAGCCGGGGCGAGCAGGCGAGCGGGCGTGCCCTGTGGGCGCGGATCGCCGAGGCCGGCGTCTTCGCCCTGGCGATCCCGGAGGCGCACAAGGGCCTGGGGCTGCGGCCGGTCGAACTGGCCGTCGCCTTCGTGGAGTTGGGGCGGCACGCGGTGCCGGGTCCGCTGGTGGAGACGGTGGCCGCGGCGGCCCTGTTGCCCGATCCGGGCCCCGCCGAGCGGTTCCTCCCGGCGCTGGCCGCGGGCGAGTCGATGGCGACGGTGGCGTACGAGGGGGCGTACGCGCTGGACGGTGACACGGCGGCCGTGCATCTGGCCCTGGGCGCCGACGGCCTCCGTCTCGCGCCCGGCCACGACGGCACGGTGCGTCCGTCGCTCGACCCCGCCCGCCGTCTGACCCGCCTGCTGCCGGGCGGTGAGCTCCTGGCCGCGGACCCGCCCGTGCGGCGCGCCCTGCGCTGGGCCCGCCTCGCCACCGCGGCGCAGGCGCTGGGCGTGGGCCTCGCACTGCTGGAGCGGACCGTGGCCCATGTGGGGCAGCGCGTGCAGTTCGGGGTGCCCATAGGCTCGTTCCAGGCGGTCAAGCACCGGCTGGCGGACGCGAAGATCGCGCTGGAGTTCGCCCGGCCCCTGGTCCTGGGCGCCGCCGTCACGATGGCGCCGGCGGATGTCGCCGCCGCGAAGGCGAGCGCCTGCGAGGCGGCGTACACGACCGCGCGCGCGGCGCTCCAGCTGCACGGCGCGATCGGCTACACGGCGGAGTACGACCTGTCGCTCTGGCTCACCAAGGCCCGCGCCCTGCGCACGGCATGGGGCGCCCCGCAGGACTGCCGGGCGGAGATACTGAACGGCCGCGCCTGGGGCCTGTCCGGCGGACCAGGTCGCAGGAAAGCAGCGGCGCCTGATCGACGCAGGTGAGCGGGGAATGGTGCGTGCAGCTGCAAGGCGGAGGAAGGCGTCGACGCGATGGGAGTCCTCCCGCCCGAGCGCAGCCAAGAGTGGGGGAGGGCGCACCATTCCCCGCGTCTGCGGCATGATCCGCCGGACAGGCCCTAGCCTCAGCCGGTCACCTTGGCGATGAACCCGGCGAGGTTCGCGACGGTCCGCTCGATCTTCTCCTCCAGCGTGATCGTCTCGTGCAGCCGCGCCCCGACCCCCGCGTCCCGCTTGCCGCGCACATACAGCGAGCAGGCGAGGTCGCTGCAGATGTAGGCACCCACGGAGTTGCCCTGCTGGCCGGCCCGGCCCGCCTTCGGCGCGACCATCAGCGAGACGCCCCCGGAGTGGGTGGTCAGGCACAGCGTGCACATGCTGCGCCGGGTCTGCCAGGAGCCGGAGGCGGAGGAACGCAGCGCCAGGGCCTTCAGCCGGCCGTCCAGCTCGACGGCGAGATAGGCCCGGTCGGGGGCCTGGGGATCCCGCCAGCCGAGGTAGTCCAGGTCGTCCCACGGCTGCTCGGCCAGGTCGCGCGGCACGGAAAGGCGCTTGGCCTCCCCCTTGGTGCAGTTCACGAACGCGGCACGGATCTCTTGCTCGGTCAACGGCTTCATAGACGCAGGCTAATTTGCCTAGGTCTCCTAGGCAAACGCTTAAATTGTTTCGGCAGATCGGCACGGCACCTCAGGACATGGCAGGGTGGCGTCGGTGATCGAAACGGGAGGACGGCCATGGGGCGCGTAGGGCTGAGCACGGAACGCCTGGTCCGGGCGGGAGCGGAGCTGGCCGACGAGGTCGGCTTCGACCAGGTGACCGTCTCGGCGCTCGCCCGGCGCTTCGACGTCAAGGTCGCGAGCCTGTACTCGCACGTGAGGAACTCCGACGACCTCAGGACCCGGATCGCCCTGCTCGCCCTGGAGGAACTCGCCGACCGGGGCGAACTCGCGCTGGCCGGCCGGGCCGGCAAGGACGCCCTGACGGCCCTGGCCGACGTCTACCGGGACTACGCCCGCGAGCACCCCGGCCGCTACGCCGCGGCCCAGCTGACACTCGACCCGCAGGCGGCGGCCGCGAGCGCGGGCGGGCGTCACGCCCGCATGACCCGGGCGATCCTGCGCGGCTACGACCTCACCGAGCCGGACCAGACGCACGCCGTGCGCCTGCTGGGCAGCGTCTTCCATGGCTACGTCAGTCTGGAACTCGGCGGCGGCTTCAGCCACAGCGCCCCCGACACCCAGGAGAGCTGGACGCGGATCCTCGACGCGCTCGACGCCCTGCTGCGCACCTGGCCGCCCAAGGAATGACCGAGCAGGGGCCGGTCGACGGGTACGGCCGACTCAGCGCCCGTACCCGTACCCGCGGCCGTGCCGCTACCCGTGCCCCGGCCCGTGCCCGTCCCCGTCGGTCAGTTCGCGGTACTCCTGCGGCGTCGGCTTCGGGATGTGGCTGTCGGCACCGAACATGGCCCGCGCCAGCCGCGCCCGCACCCGCTGGGACACCGTGACCGGCCGGCGCACGCCGTTGTGGTCGACGAGCGGCCCGATCTCGTACGGCGGGGCCTGCTCGTGCTGGGTGAGAGTGAACAGCCGGGCCCGGTCCAGGGGCTCGTGGACCTCCATGTACTCGCCGTGCGGGAGACGCTTGAGGCGGCCGGTCTCACGGCCGTGCAGCACCTTGTCCCGGTCCTGGCGCTGCAGCCCGAGGCAGATCCGCTTGGTCACCATGAAGGCGACGACGGGCCCGACGAACACGGACACCCGCACGAACCAGGTGATCGAGTTGATGGACAGATGCAGATGCGTGGCCACGATGTCGTTGCCGCCGCCGATCAGCAGCACCACGTACAGGGTCAGCCAGGCCACGCCGAGGCCGGTGCGCACGGGCGCGTTGCGCGGCCGGTCGAGGATGTGGTGTTCCCGCTTGTCGCCGGTGATCCACGCCTCGACGAACGGGTAGAGGCCGATGGCGAGCAGGATCAACGGGAACAGCGAGAACGGGATGAGGACGCCCAGCTCCAGGGTGTGGCCCCAGGCGTTGATCTCCCATCCCGGCATCACCCGGATCAGCCCCTCGGAGAAGCCGAGGTACCAGTCGGGCTGGGCGCCGGTCGTCACCAGGTCCGGCCGGTACGGTCCGAACGCCCACACGGGGTTGACGCTGGCGATCCCGCCCATCACCGCCAGCACGCCGAAGACCAGGAAGAAGAACCCGCCCGCTTTCGCCATGTAGACCGGCATGAACGGCATGCCGACCACGCTCTTCTGGTCGCGGCCTGGCCCCGGGTACTGGGTGTGCTTGTGGAAGAACACCAGGATGAGGTGGGCGACGACGAGCCCCAGCATGATCCCGGGCAGCAGCAGGACATGGATCGGGAAGAACCGGGAGATGATGTCGTGGCCAGGGAACTCCCCGCCGAAGAGGAAGAACGAGATGTACGTCCCGACGATCGGGATGGACAGGATCGCGCCGTCGGCGAACCGGACGCCGGTGCCGGAGAGCAGGTCGTCGGGGAGCGAGTAGCCGGTCAGGCCGGTGAGGATGCCGAGGAACAGCAGCAGCCAGCCGAACAGCCAGTTGACCTCGCGCGGCTTGCGGAACGCGCCGGTGAAGAACACCCGCATCATGTGCACGAGCATGCCGGTGACGAAGACCAGCGCCGCCCAGTGGTGGATCTGCCGGATCAGCAGCCCGCCGCGCACGTCGAAGCTGATGTGGAGCGTCGACTCGTACGCCTTGGTCATCGTGACGCCGTTGAGCGGGACGTACGAGCCGTGATAGACGACCTCGGCGCTGCTCGGCTCGAAGAACAGGGTGAGGTAGACGCCGGTGAGGAGGAGGATCAGGAAGCTGTAGAGGCAGATCTCGCCCAGCATGAAGGACCAGTGGTCGGGGAACACCTTGCGCAGGTTGGCCTTCGCCAGCGCGTACAGTCCCAGCCGTCCGTCGGCCCAGTCGGCGAGCCTCTCGCCCTTGCCGGGCTCCCCCCTCGTCCTCGGACTCCCGCTGTCCGCAGTCTCGTTCACCGTTCGCAGGCCGTCACTCATACGTCGCCGCCTCCCCGTCGGACCAACATCAGAGTGGCACGAAGGGCCCGCCGAGCCAACGGTGCGGACAGCAGCCGCTAAGCGGCTACGGCCGTACGATGCCCGCTGCGCGGGCGGCCACCAGCCACTTCGGGAACTCGCCCACGAGCCGGTCGTACAGCTCCGCGTCCGTCACCTTCGCCGGATCCGAACCGGCGTGGAAGAACCCGGCGTTGTCGACCGCCCGCTTCCCCGGCACGGGCAGCTCGTCGAGCTTGCGCAGGAAGTCGAACTGCTTGCTGCCCCGGTCGCCGAAGCCGACGAACTGCCAGAACAGCGGCAGCTTCGACGCCTTGCACAGATAGCGTTCCGCGGCGAGCTTGTTGATGGGGCCGCCGTCGGTCTGGAAGACGACGAGCGCCGGGTACGCCGAGCCGCTGTCGAGGTAGTGGTCGATGACGGCGTCCATGGCGAGGTGGTAGCTGGTCCTGCCCATGTGTCCGAGCCCGGCCACGATGCGGTCCACCCGCCCCCGGTGGTCGGCGAGGGCGATGTCGGTGACGGCGTCGACGTCGGTGGAGAAGAAGACCACCGGCACCCGGCCGTCGTCGTCGAGGTGCGCGGACAGCCCCAACACCCGGTCGGCGAGCGCCTGCACGCTGCCGTCCTGGTAGTACGGCTTCATCGACCCCGAGTAGTCGACGACGAGATAGACGGCGGCCCGCTGCCCGTCGAGACCGTGCTTGACGAGGGAAACCCCGGCGCTCTTGTACAGATCGACCAGCGCGGGGGCCGTCTCCTGCACCTTGGTGAGACTGATCGCGACCATGGCGCACAGCCTCCCACACCCACCTGGTTCGCCCTTTTGTTCATTCGGCTACGCATGAGTATGGAATGACAAGGAACGCGACATTCCGGCCTTAAAGTGTGCGCCATGAAACGTGCCGCCGCCCTGGTCTGCGCCGCCGTAGCGTCGACGGTGTACCTGCTCGCCCCCGCACAGCCCGCCCAGCCGACGCCCGGTGTCCTGGTCACGCCGCCGGGCCTCGCCGCCCCGGCGCAGAAGGAACTCGCCCAGCAGATCGTGGCCACCGCCGAGAACGGCACCCTCAACTGGCGCGCCGCTTACGGCTATGTCGAGGACATCGGCGACGGCCAGGGCTACACGGCGGGACTGATCGGCTTCTGCACCGGCACCCACGATCTGCTCGCCCTCGTCGAGGACTACACCCGGGCGCATCCGGGCAACGCCCTCGCCCGCTACCTCCCGGCGCTGCGCCGGGTCGACGGCACCGCCTCGCACGCCGGTCTGGACCCGGGGTTCCCGGCGGCCTGGCGGGCGGAGTCGACGGTGCCCGCCTTCCGCGCGGCCCAGGACGCCGAACGCGACCGCGTCTACTTCGACCCGGCGGTGCACCGCGGCCGGGCGGACGGCCTGGGCGCGCTGGGCCAGTTCATCTACTACGACGCGCTGGTCTTCCACGGCCCCGGCACGGGCCCGACCAGCTTCGAGGGGATCCGCGCCCGTGCGATGCAGCAGGCCCGCACCCCCGCGCAGGGCGGCGACGAGGCCGCCTACCTCAACGCCTTCCTCGACGCCCGCCGCCGCGCCATGCTGACCCGGCACCCCGGCATCGACACCTCCCGCGTCGACACGACCCAGCGCCGCTTCCTCCAGCAGGGCAACCTGGACCTGCGTCCGCCACTGCAGTGGCAGGTGTACGGGGAGACGTACCGGGTGCCGTAGGGCACGGTCCGCCGGTGCGCGGACATGCGACGGCGCCTGCCCGGTCGTCCGGTCGGGGACTGTGGGGCAGGCGCCGTCTCGGGGGGTCTGGGGGCCCGCGGCAGAGCCGCTTTCGTTGCTGCCCCCAGATATCCCGCCCGTACGCCTTTGTACGGGACGTTCTCTGGATGAACCGTCAGACCATCAGCGAGCGGTCCGTCGGGCGGATCGGGGCGGGCAGTTCGCTCGCGCCGGTCAGGAACCGGTCGACGCCGCGGGCGGCCGAGCGGCCCTCCGCGATCGCCCACACGATGAGGGACTGGCCGCGGCCCGCGTCACCGGCGACGTACACGCCGGGGACGTTGGTGGCGAAGTCGGCGTCGCGGGCGATGTTGCCGCGCTCGTCGAGCTCCAGGCCGAACTGCTCGACCAGGCCGTTCTCGCGGTCGGTGCCGGTGAAGCCCATGGCGAGGGTGACCAGCTGGGCGGGGATCTTGCGCTCCGTGCCCGGCTTCGGGGTCAGCCTGCCGTCGATGAACTCGACCTCGGTGAGGTGCAGCCACTGGACGTTGCCGTCCTCGTCGCCCTCGAAGTGGGTGGTGGAGACGGAGTAGACCCGCTCACCGCCCTCCTCGTGCGCCGAGGTGACCTTGTACAGCATCGGGAAGGTCGGCCACGGCTGGCCGGCGCTGCGCTCCTCGCCCGGGCGGGGCATGATCTCCAGCTGCGTGACGGAGGCCGCGCCCTGACGGTGGGCGGTGCCCACGCAGTCCGCGCCGGTGTCGCCGCCGCCGATGACCACGACGTGCTTGCCCTCGGCCGAGACGGGCGAGACCACGTAGTCGCCCTCCTGGACCTTGTTGGACAGCGGCAGGTACTCCATGGCCTGGTAGACGCCCTTGAGCTCGCGCCCCGGCACCGGCAGGTCACGGGCGGTCGTCGCGCCGGCGGCGATGACGATCGCGTCGTAGCGCTTCTTCAGATCGGTCCCCTTGAGGTCGCGGCCGATCTCGATGCCGGTGCGGAAGCGGGTGCCCTCCGCGCGCATCTGCTCGATGCGGCGGTTGATGTGCCGCTTCTCCATCTTGAACTCGGGGATGCCGTACCGCAGGAGACCACCGATGCGGTCCGCGCGCTCGTACACGGCGACGGTGTGGCCGGCCCGGGTCAGCTGCTGGGCGGCGGCCAGACCCGCCGGGCCCGAGCCGATGACCGCGACGGTCTTGCCGGACAGCCGCTCGGGGGCCTGCGGGGCGACGTCACCGGTCTCCCACGCCTTGTCGATGATCGAGACCTCGACGTTCTTGATGGTGACGGCCGGCTGGTTGATGCCCAGCACACACGCCGACTCGCACGGGGCGGGGCACAGACGGCCCGTGAACTCCGGGAAGTTGTTCGTGGCGTGCAGACGCTCGGAGGCCGCCGTCCAGTCCTCGCGGTAGGCGAAGTCGTTCCACTCGGGGATCAGGTTCCCGAGCGGACAGCCGTTGTGGCAGAACGGGATGCCGCAGTCCATGCACCGGCTGGCCTGCTTGCCGATGATCGGCAGCAGCGAACCGGGGACGTAGACCTCGTTCCAGTCCTTCAGACGCACGTCGACGGGACGGGACTTGGCGACCTCACGGCCGTGGTTCAAAAAGCCCTTCGGGTCAGCCATTGGTCGCCGCCTCCATCATCTTCTCGGTGATCTCGGACTCGGAGAGTCCCGCTCGCTCGGCGGCGTCCTTGGCGGCGAGCACTGCCTTGTACGTGCTGGGGATGATCTTGCTGAAGCGTTCCGCGGACGCGTCCCAGTCGGCGAGCAGCTTCTCGGCGACCGTCGAGCCGGTCTCCTCGGCGTGGCGGCGCACCACGTCGTGCAGCCACTGCTTGTCGCTGTCGTCCAGCGCCTCGACGGCGTCCAGGTTGCCGACGTTGACGTTGTCGCGGTTCAGGTCGATCACGTAGGCGATGCCGCCGGACATGCCGGCCGCGAAGTTGCGGCCCGTCTCGCCGAGGACCACCGCGTGACCGCCGGTCATGTACTCGCAGCCGTGGTCGCCCACGCCCTCGGAGACGACCGTCGCGCCGGAGTTGCGGACGCAGAACCGCTCACCGGTGCGGCCGCGCAGGAACAGCTCGCCGCCGGTCGCGCCGTAGGCGATGGTGTTGCCCGCGATCGTCGAGTACTCGGCGAGGTGGTCGGCGCCCCGGTCCGGGCGGACGATGACGCGGCCGCCGGAGAGGCCCTTGCCGACGTAGTCGTTGGCGTCGCCCTCCAGGCGCAGCGTGACACCGCGCGGGAGGAAGGCGCCGAAGGACTGGCCGGCGGAGCCGGTGAAGGTGATGTCGATGGTGTCCTCGGGCAGGCCCGCACCGCCGAACTTCTTCGTGACCTCGTGGCCGAGCATGGTGCCGACCGTGCGGTTGATGTTGCGGATGGAGACCTGGGCGCGCACCGGCTGGGCGTCGGTCGCCGAGTCCGCGGCCAGGGCGTCGGCGGCGAGCTTGATCAGCTCGTTGTCGAGCGCCTTCTCCAGGCCGTGGTCCTGCGCGACGACCTGGTGCAGCGCCGCGCCCTCGGGCAGGGCGGGCACGTGGAACAGCGGGGCCAGGTTCAGGCCCTGCGCCTTCCAGTGGTCGACGGCGCGCTCGACGTCGAGGACCTCGGCGTGGCCGACGGCCTCCTCGATCGAGCGGAAGCCCAGCTCGGCGAGGAGCTCGCGGACCTCTTCGGCGATGAACTTGAAGAAGTTCACGACGTATTCGGCCTTGCCGGCGAAGCGGTCGCGCAGCACCGGGTTCTGGGTGGCGATGCCGACCGGGCAGGTGTCGAGGTGGCAGACGCGCATCATGACGCAGCCGGAGACGACGAGCGGCGCGGTCGCGAAACCGAACTCCTCGGCGCCGAGCAGCGCGGCGATGATCACGTCACGGCCGGTCTTCAGCTGGCCGTCGGTCTGTACGACGATGCGGTCGCGCAGGCCGTTGAGCAGCAGCGTCTGCTGGGTCTCGGCGAGACCGAGTTCCCAGGGACCGCCCGCGTGCTTCAGCGAGGTCAGCGGCGAGGCGCCCGTGCCGCCGTCGTGGCCGGAGATCAGGACGACGTCCGCGTGGGCCTTCGACACACCCGCGGCGACCGTGCCGACGCCGACCTCGGAGACCAGCTTCACGTGAATCCGCGCCTGCGGGTTCGCGTTCTTCAGGTCGTGGATCAGCTGGGCCAGGTCCTCGATGGAGTAGATGTCGTGGTGCGGCGGCGGGGAGATCAGACCGACACCCGGGGTGGAGTGACGGGTCTTGGCGACCCACGGGTACACCTTGTGGCCGGGCAGCTGGCCGCCCTCGCCGGGCTTGGCGCCCTGGGCCATCTTGATCTGGATGTCGTCCGCGTTGACCAGGTACTCGCTCGTCACACCGAAGCGGCCGGAGGCGACCTGCTTGATGGCGGAGCGGCGCGCCGGGTCGTACAGGCGGTCCGCGTCCTCGCCGCCCTCACCGGTGTTGGACTTGCCGCCCAGCTGGTTCATGGCGATGGCGAGGGTCTCGTGCGCCTCCAGGGAGATGGAGCCGTACGACATGGCGCCGGTGGAGAACCGCTTGACGATCTCGGAGACCGGCTCGACCTCGTCGATGGAGATCGGCGCGCGGCCCGAGTTGAAGCCGAAGAGTCCGCGCAGCGTCATCAGGCGCTCGGACTGCTCGTTCACGCGGTCCGTGTACTTCTTGAAGATGTCGTAGCGGGCCGTGCGCGTGGAGTGCTGGAGGCGGAAGACCGTCTCCGGGTCGAACAGGTGCGGCTCGCCCTCGCGGCGCCACTGGTACTCGCCGCCTATCTCCAGGGCACGGTGGGCGGGCGCGATGCCGGACGCCGGGTAGGCCTTGGCGTGGCGGGCGGCGACCTCCTTGGCGACGACGTCGATGCCGACGCCGCCGATCTTGGTGGCCGTGCCGTTGAAGTACTTCTCGACGAAGGCGTCGTCGAGACCGACGGCCTCGAAGACCTGGGCGCCGCGGTAGGAGGCGACGGTCGAGATGCCCATCTTGGACATGACCTTCAAAACGCCCTTGCCGAGCGCGTAGATCAGGTTGCGGATCGCCTGCTCGGGCTCCATGCCGTCGAGGAAGGTGCCGGCGCGCAGCAGGTCCTCGACCGACTCCATCGCCAGGTACGGGTTGACGGCGGCGGCGCCGAACCCGATCAGCAGGGCGACGTGGTGGACCTCGCGGACGTCGCCGGCCTCCACCAGCAGGCCCACCTGGGTGCGCTGCTTGGTGCGGATGAGGTGGTGGTGGACGGCCGAGGTGAGCAGCAGCGACGGGATCGGCGCGTGCTCGGCGTCCGAGTGGCGGTCGGAGAGGACGATGAGGCGGGCGCCGTTGTCTATGGCGGCGTCGGCCTCGGCGCAGATCTCCTCGATGCGCGCGGCGAGGGCGTCGCCGCCGCCGTGTACCCGGTACAGGCCGGAGAGGGTCGCGGCCTTGAAGCCGGGCATGTCGCCGTCGGCGTTGATGTGGATGAGCTTGGCCAGCTCGTCGTTGTCGATCACCGGGAACGGCAGGGTGACGGTCCGGCAGGACGCGGCGCTCGGCTCGAGCAGGTTGCCCTGCGGGCCGAGGGAGGAGCGCAGCGAGGTGACCAGTTCCTCGCGGATGGCGTCCAGCGGCGGGTTGGTGACCTGCGCGAACAGCTGGGTGAAGTAGTCGAAGAGGAGCCGCGGGCGCGCGGAGAGCGCGGCGATCGGCGAGTCGGTGCCCATCGAACCGATCGGCTCGGCGGCGGCCTTGGCCATCGGCGCGAGCAGGACGCGCAGCTCTTCCTCGGTGTAGCCGAAGGTCTGCTGGCGGCGGGTGACCGAGGCGTGCGTGTGCACGATGTGCTCGCGCTCGGGCAGGTCGACGAGCTCGATCTCGCCGGCCTCGAGCCACTCGGCGTAGGGCTTCTCGGCGGCGAGGTTCGCCTTGATCTCGTCGTCCTCGATGATGCGGTGCTCGGCGGTGTCGACGAGGAACATCTTGCCGGGCTGGAGGCGGCCCTTGCGGACGACCTTGGCGGGGTCGATGTCCAGGACGCCGACCTCGGAGCCGAGGACGACGAGGCCGTCGTCGGTGACCCAGTAGCGGCCGGGACGCAGACCGTTGCGGTCGAGGACGGCGCCGACCTGGGTGCCGTCGGTGAAGGTGACGCAGGCCGGGCCGTCCCAGGGCTCCATCATCGTGGAGTGGAACTCGTAGAAGGCGCGCCGGGCCGGGTCCATGGAGTCGTGGTTCTCCCACGCCTCCGGGATCATCATCAGCACGGAGTGCGGCAGTGAACGGCCGCCGAGGTGGAGCAGTTCGAGCACCTCGTCGAAGGACGCCGAGTCGGAGGCGTCCGGCGTGCACACCGGGAAGATCCGCTCGATGGCCTTCTCGTCGGATCCGCTGTGCCCATGGTCGGCAGAGCCGAACAAGTCGGAGACGAGCTGCGACTCGCGGGCGCGCATCCAGTTGCGGTTGCCCTTGACGGTGTTGATCTCACCGTTGTGCGCGACGAAGCGGTACGGGTGCGCGAGCGGCCACGACGGGAAGGTGTTCGTGGAGAAGCGCGAGTGGACGAGCGACACGGCCGAGGCGAAGCGGCGGTCGGACAGGTCCGGGAAGAAGGGTTCGAGCTGGCCGGTGGTCAGCATGCCCTTGTACACGATCGTCCGCGCGGACAGCGAGGGGAAGTAGACGCCGGCCTCGCGCTCGGCGCGCTTGCGCAGCACGAACGCCATGCGGTCGAGGTCGATGCCCTGGGAGGCGCCGTCGGTCACGAAGACCTGGCGGAAGGCGGGCATCGTGGAGCGGGCGGTGGCGCCGAGGAGCTCGGGGGCGACCGGGACCTCGCGCCAGCCGAGGACGGTGAGGCCCTCGTCGTCGGCGATCGTCTCGATCTGCGAGACGGCGTCCTGCAGGCCGTCCTCCGGGAGGAAGGCGATACCGACGGCGTAGCCGCCGGCCTCGGGCAGCTCGAAACCGGCCACCTCGCGGAAGAAGGCGTCGGGGACCTGGGTGAGGATGCCCGCGCCGTCGCCGGAGTCCGGCTCGGAGCCGGTGGCGCCGCGGTGTTCGAGGTTGCGCAGAACGGTGAGCGCCTGCTCGACCAGCGTGTGGCTCGCCTCACCGGTGAGGGTGGCCACGAAGCCGACGCCACAGGCGTCGTGCTCGTTGCGGGGGTCGTACATACCCTGCGCAGCAGGGCGAGCATCCATGAAAGACCAGTTCTGGCCATTCGCGGAATGCTGGGACGGCTGGCGCGGCGTACGCATCGGCTCTCCCGTCGTCGTCTCAAGTGGCATATCTGGCGTGCGAAGGGACGACGTTGGCCCTCTGCGTGAGCGCAAAATTTCGTGCAGGTTACATGATGGAGCGGTTCTCGGGAACCGGATACTCCGTTCCAACATGCGGACGCCACGAGCTCGCGAAAGGGGTCTCGCGCACGTGGCTGAAAGTTATATGGGGGCCGGACGGGACGAGATCGATCAGATCGGTGTCCGTCGGCCCGGAAGGCGGGGAGAGCGGCGTCGTTCACCCCGCAAGTGCGCCGCAGGCGTCATTGCCCACAGCGCTTACGGCTCATGCCCGCTGGTTAAGCATCCGAAACCAGTCAGTAACGACTACTTATACGGCCCATCGCATACGTAGCAGCCGATCTATCCTACGGCCGTTCCGAACAAAGTGCCCAGGACGTACGTCACACCCGCCGCCGCGCCTCCGAGTGCGAGCTGCCGCAGTCCACTGAACCACCAGGTCCGCGCGGTCACCCGGGCCACCACGGCACCGCAGCCGAACAGCCCGAACAGCGCCAGCAGCACGGCCGGCCACAGCGAGGCGGCCCCCAGAAGATACGGCAGGACGGGCAGCAGCGCGCCGAGGGCGAACGCCCCGAAGCTCGACACGGCGGCGACCAGCGGCGAGGGCAGATCCGAGGGATCGATGCCCAACTCCTCACGGGCGTGTATCTCCAGGGCCTGCTCGGGATCGCGCGAGAGCTGCTGCGCGACCTGCCGGGCCAGCTCGGGCTCAACGCCCCGGGACTCGTACAGTGCGGCGAGCTCGGCCTCCTCGTCCTGAGGGTGCTTCCTCAGCTCCGCGCGCTCCACATCGAGCTCGGCCTCGACGAGCTCACGCTGCGAGGCGACGGAGGTGTATTCGCCGGCGGCCATCGAGAAGGCGCCTGCGGCGAGACCGGCGAGCCCGGTGATGACGATGGTCTGCTGGCCGACGGACCCGCCGGCGACACCGGTCATCAGCGCGAGGTTGGAGACCAGGCCGTCCATCGCCCCGAACACGGCGGGCCGCAGCCAGCCACCGTTGACGTCCCGGTGCGTGTGGTTGTCGCGGTGCGCCTCGTGCAGTGTGGCTTCGGTCTCGATGATGGCCATGAAGATCCCCCAGATAGCTAAGGCAAAGCTAACTTTAGACAAGTTCCAATCTATGACAGCGCCAAAGATACGCGCCCGCATTCCCGCTCGCCAGCAAGGCGAGGATGCCCTAACCTGCACCTTTACCCTCGATTGCTCATTCGATCGGAGTGCCGCCCATATGTCGACCGGGTGACATGAGGAGGTTTCAAGCTCAGGTCAACCGCCGATGGTGGGACACATCCGCAAAGGGTTCCGCGCCCGTGCGGGCCCCCGAGGGAGAGGCCGTGCATGGCATCGATCCGTGAACGGGCCCGCGGCGCCCTACTCGGCCTCGCCGTGGGAGACGCACTCGGCGCACCCGCCGAGAACATGAAGCCCTCCGAGATCCGCGCCCGCTGGGGCCGCATCACGGGCTACGTCAGCGAGAAGCCGGCCGGCACGGACGACACGGAGTACGCGATCTTCTCCGGCCTGCTACTCGCCCGCCACGGCTCCGCACTCACCCCGGCCCACGTGGAGGCAGCCTGGCATCAGTGGATCGCCGACCGCGACGAGGGCCCCTTCCGCGGCGCCGGCTTCAGCGAACGCGGCACCCTGGAGAACCTCCGCCGAGGCCTCGCGGCGCCCATCTCGGCACAGCACCGGCACGCCTGGAGCGACGGTCTGGCGATGCGCGCGGCCCCCTTCGGCGTCTTCGCCGCGGGCCGCCCGGCCGAAGCGGCCCGTCTGGTCGCGATCGACGGCGCGGTCAGCCACGACGGCGAGGGCATCTACGGCGGCCAGGCCGTCGCGGCGGGCGTGGCGGCGGCGATGGCCGGAGCGCCGGCGATCGCGGTCGTCGCCTCGGCGCTGGCGGTGATCCCCGAGGACTCCTGGACGGCCCGTTCCCTGCGCCGGGCGGTGACGGTGGCCCACCGCGGCGAACGGGCGGTCCGCTCCGCCGTCGTCATCGGCGGCTACCCCTGGACCGACCTGGCCCCCGAAGCCGTCGCCCTCGCCTTCGGCGCCTACGCGGCGGCCGACGGCGACTTCCGCGAGGCCGTCCTCACCGCCGTGAACATGGGCCGCGACGCCGACACGACGGCGGCGGTCGCCGGGGCGCTGGCCGGCGCGAGCCGGGGCGTCTCGGCGATCCCCCCGCAGTGGGCGGCCGCCATCGGCCCGGCCCGGGGCAGCTGCCTGCCCTCGATGGCCGGCCACCACGTCCTGGACGTGGCGGAGCTGCTGGTACCCGAAGAGGGCGGCAAATGGGGCGAGGGCATGATCGCCGAGGACCTCGTCCCGACCCTGATCACCCTGCCGACGACCGACGCGACGGAGGCACGACGGTGAAACCACCGGCCCCATGGGACGAGGGAACGGCCTCGGCGACGACGACACTCCCGAACACCCCCGCAGCCGCCGACGGCGGCACGGCCCCCGAGGGGCCACCCGCACCCGACGACGAACGTTCCACGGCCGGCGCGGGCGGGAGCAACAGGGCCGAAGGCGCAGCCGAGGCCGTGTCGACCCGAACCCGCCCTCACCGAGTCGAAGGCCTCCTGCTCGGCCTGGCCGCGGGCGACGCCGCAGGCTGGCCCGCCGCCCGCCACCGAGCCGCCCGCATGCCCGAGTGGACACGCCGCCTCACCCGAGAACTCGACACCTTCGCCGAACACAACGCCACCACCACCCTCCCCGTCCCCATCGCCCTCAACCAACCCCCCGAACCCCTGCGCCTCGGCCCCTCCGACGACGCCGAGTGGGCGGCGTTCGCCGCCGAGGCGGTCCTGCGGGCGGGCGACGACACCGCCCTCGGCGACCTCAGCCGGGAACGCCGGATGCGCGCCGCCATCGACCTCACCTGGAACGCGATCGCCGGCGAGGTCGCAGCGGCGGCCGACCGCGCGCCCGAGGTCGAGTCCGCCGTCCTCCCGCTGCGCGCCCGCATCTCCGTCCGCGCCGGCCTCGGCAACCTCGCCGCCGGACTGCGACCGCCCGCCACCGGCCACGACAACCCCCACTACTTCGACGACGCGGCCTGCGTACGCGCCTGCGTCCTCGCGGTGGCCCACCCCGGCGCCCCCCGACTCGCCGCCGACCTCGCCGAGTTCGACGCCCGCTACACCCAGGACGGCGACGGCGTGCACGGCGCCCGCGCAATGGCGGCGGCCCTGGCGCTGGCCCTCGTCGGCGCGGACCCCGCCGCCTGCGTCACCGCGGCCCTCGCCGAACTCCCCGACCACACCGAGATCGGCCGCAACGCCCGCCACGCGCTCGACCTGGCCCACGACGCCGTCAGCGCCTTCGCGCTCATCCCCCTCCTGGAACACCAGATCGTCGACCACGTCTACAGCTACGGCATCGCGGCGGCGGAGACGGTCCCGGTGGCCTTGGCGCTGGTGACGGCGGCCGGCGGCCGGATCGCCGAAGCGGTGCCGGCGGCGGCCTGTCTCTCCCGGGTCGCGGACTCGGCCCCGGCCCTCGCGGGCGCGCTGACGGGCGCGTTGGGCGGCGGCCCCGCGATCCCGGCCGCGTGGCGCGACAGCTGCCGCACCCTCTCCGGCTGCGTACTCCCCCGTCTCACCGGCACCGACCTGGTGGAACTCGCCGAACTCCTGGAAGCCACACAACCGGCCCCACCAGGGGGATGATTCGGCGCATGAAGCCCAAAGCGCGAGAAAGCACCACAGCGCAAGAAGGCGCCCACGCACCTGACAGCAACGGCGCGCCCCTGGAAGAACGCATCACCGGCGCCCTCGTGGGAGCCGCCGTCGGCGACGCCCTCGGCGGGCCCGTCGAGGGCTACTCCCCCGACCAGATCCTTCAGCGCCACGGCGGCCGCGTCCACGGCGTCGTCGGCCCCTGGAACGGCGACGACTGGCGCACCGCCCGCCCGATCGCCCCGTACCACAAGGGCGATGGCCACGTCACCGACGACACCTTGATGACGCACGCGCTGATCAGGGTCTACGCCACGGTCCGCGACCACCTGGACGCCTACGCGATCGCCGACCACCTGGTCCCGGACCTGATGACGAACCCCCGCTGGATCCCGGAACTGGAAACCGAGGCCCTCCCCCTGCACCGTCTCTTCCTGGCGGAGAAGTGGCTCGTCACGCGGCTGCACTACGCCCATGCCGATCCCCGTGAGGCCGGCGTCGGCAACATCGTCAACTGTGGTGCGGCGATGTACATGGCCCCGGTGGGCCTGGTCAACGCGGCCGACCCGGCGGGCGCGTACGCCGAGGCGCTGGACATCGCGGGCGCCCACCAGTCGTCGTATGGGCGGGAGGCAGCGGGGGTCTTCGCGGCGGCGGTGGCGGCGGCCTGCGCACCGGACGCGACCCCGGACTCGGTGGTCGCGGCCTGTCTGTCGCTGGCGAGGGACGGCACGCGTGCGGCGATCGAGAAGGTCTGCGAAGAGGCGGCCCGACACACCGACTTCGAGTCCGCGCTGGCCCCGCTGCGGCAGGCGGTGACGCCGTACGACACCGTGGGCCCCGACTACCGTCGGCCCTCGCTGGGCGCCCGCCGTCCGTCCCGTCTGCACGCGATCGAGGAACTCCCCGTCGCCCTGGGCATGTTGCTGGTGGCGGCCGGCGACTACCGGCAGGCGGTGCTGGGCTCGGTGAACTACGGCCGCGACTGCGACTCCATCGCGACGATGGCGGGAGCGATGGCGGGCGCCCTGGGCTCGCCGGTCCCGGACGAGTGGTCGAAGCAGGTCGCCGAGGCCAGCCGCCTCGACCTCCGGCAGCCGGCGGCGACGCTCACCGAGGTCGCCCGGGAGATCTTCGACCGCGACATGCGCCGTCACCGCGCCCACGAGCAGGCGTTCGCCGCCCTCGGAGGACCGCGATGCTCCGACTGACCTGGATCCAGCCGGAGGACCTCGTCGGCCACGAACTGCACCAGGCCGCCCAGGACGGCCGGGAGCCGTGGGCGATCGCCGCCCGCTGGAGGGCGGCGGGAGGCTGCGACGCCCCGCCCCGGGCGGGCGCCTCCCCCGGGCGCGCCTCCCGCTATCTGCGGCTGCTCGCGGAAGACCTCCTGGACGAACTCGCGGACCTGCCCAGCCGGTTGGCGGACGACGAGCCGACGGATCTGGAGAAGATCAGGGCCCTGTGCCCCCGGTGGCCGGTCCGGCCGGCCGGTGCGCGCCCCGCGACCCCCACCCGGACCCGACTGGAAGCGGCCTGGCTGGGCCGGGCCGTCGGCTGCCTCCTCGGCAAACCCGTCGAGAAGCTCCCCCTGGACGCCATCCGCGCCCTCGCCCGCTCCACCGGCAACTGGCCCCTCAGCGGCTACTTCACGGCCCGCGGAGTCCCCCGGGACCTGCTCGAAGCCCACCCCTGGAACCGCCGCTCGGCCCCCACCTCCCTCGCCGAGAACATCGACGGGATGCCCGAGGACGACGACCTCAACTACCCCCTCCTCAACCTCCTCCTGCTCCAGCGCCACGGCAGCGACTTCACCACCACGGACGTGGCCCGGCTCTGGCTGGACGAACTCCCCGCCGGCCGCGCCTTCACCGCCGAACGCGTCGCCCTGCGCAACCTCCTGACCGGCATCGAACCCCCGCACACCGCCCGCCACCGCAACCCCTTCCGCGAGTGGATCGGCGCCCTCATCCGCGCCGACGTCCACGGCTGGAGCAACCCCGGCGACCCGGCCGGCGCAGCCGAACAGGCCCACCGCGACGCCACCCTCACCCACACCGCCAACGGCGTCTACGCGGCGATGTTCACGGCGGCCGTCATCGCCACGGCCGCGACCGGCGACCACGACGTCCACGCCTGCCTGCGCACCGGCCTGACCGTCGTCCCGCCCCGCTCGCGCCTCGCCCGGGCCGTCACCCACGCGATCCAACTGGCGCAGGAACAAAGCGACTTCGACACCGTCGTGGACGAACTCCACGCCGCCCACAAGACGCACCACTGGGTCCACGCGATCCCCAACACCGCCCTGATCGCCGCCGCCCTCACCCACGCCGACGGCGACTTCAGCGCCTCCGTCTGCCGCGCCGTGTCCGGCGGCCTGGACACCGATTCCAACGGCGCGACGGCCGGCAGCGTCGCCGCCCTCCTCGCCGGCGACCCGGCCGCCCTCCCCGACCGCTGGACGGCCCCCCTCAAGAACCGCCTGGCCACCTCCGTCGCCGACCTCAGCGGTGTCGGCTTCGACACCCTGGCCCACCTGACCTGGTCCCTCACCCACCGGGAGGCTTCCCGCCCATGACCGACATCGTCGTGCTCGGCAGCACGAACATGGACCTCGCCGCCTACGTCGAGAAACCCCCGCAGCGCGGGGAGACCGTGACGGGACGGGAGTTCCGTACGATCCCCGGCGGCAAGGGCGCCAGCCAGGCGATCTCCCCCACTCTCGGCTTCGCTCGAGCGGGGGGACCCCCACCGGCCCACGCGGGCGCCACCGTCTCGATGATCGGCGCGGTCGGCAACGACGCCTTCGGCGCCCGCCTGCGCTGCACCCTCGAACTCCCCCACTCTCGGCTTCGCTCGAGCGGGGGGACCCCCATCGGCGTGACCACCGACCACCTGCGTACCGTCGAGTCCCCCTCCGGCACCGCGCACATCGTCGTCGACGACGAGGGCGGCAACGCGATCGTCGTCGTCCCCGGCGCGAACGGCACCGTCGACCACCTCGTCCCCGGCGACGAAGTCCTCATCTCCTCCGCCGACACCCTCCTGCTCCAGCTCGAAGTCCCGCTGGCGGCGGTCGTCGCGGGCGCCCGGGCAGCCCGCGCCCACGGCGTCCGGACGATCCTCACCCCGGCCCCCGCGCAACCTCTTCCGCCCGAACTCCTCGCCGCCACCGACCTGTTGGTCCCCAACGAGCACGAGGCCACCGCGCTCACCGGCCGCACCGAGCCGCGCGAGGCGGCCACCGCCCTGCTGGACAGCGTCCCGGAGGTGGTCGTCACCCTGGGCTCGGCCGGCAGCCTCTACGCGGCCCGCGGCGCCGAACCCCTCACCGTGCCCGCCCCGCACGTCGCCGCCGTCGACTCCACGGGCGCGGGTGACACGTTCGTCGGCGCCCTCGCCGTGGCCCTCGGCGAGGAACGCCCCGTACGGGAGGCCCTGGACTGGGCCGCCGCCGCGGCAGCCCTCTCGGTCCAGCGGCCAGGCGCTTCCGCGTCGATGCCGTACCGCTCCGAGATCGACAAGCAGTACGCCTCATGACCGGGACGACCTCGCCCCTGCACGGGCTTCGCGTCCTCGATCTCGCCACCCTCTTCGCCGGCCCGCTCGCCGCGACCATGCTCGGCGACTTCGGCGCGGAGGTCATCAAGGTCGAGCACCCCGGCCGGCCGGACCCCTCCCGGGGCCACGGCCCGTCCAAGGACGGCGTGGGCCTGTGGTGGAAGCTCCTCGGCCGCAACAAGCGCACG
Organism: Streptomyces sp. NPDC050121; assembly: GCF_044460385.1. Lineage (NCBI taxonomy): Bacteria > Bacillati > Actinomycetota > Actinomycetes > Kitasatosporales > Streptomycetaceae > Streptomyces > Streptomyces sp. NPDC050121. The sequence goes on from NZ_JBITJV010000029.1 coordinate 55,256, forward strand.
ATCACCCTGAACCTCTCCCGGCCCGGCGGGCGCGCCACCCTCCTGCGCCTCGCCGCCACCGCCGACGTGATCATCGAGAACTTCCGTCCCGGCACCCTGGAGAAGTGGGACCTCGGCTGGGAGGACCTGTCGGCGGCCAACCCCCGCCTGGTCCTCACCCGGGTGACCGCCTTCGGCCAGTTCGGCCCCTACGCGCACCGCCCCGGCTTCGGCACCCTCGCCGAGGCGATGAGCGGCTTCGCCGCGATCACGGGCGAACCGGACGCCTCCCCGACCCTGCCGCCCTTCGGCCTGGCCGACTCCATCGCGGGCCTGGCCACCGCCTATGCCGTCATGACGGCCCTGGCCGCCCGCGAGCGCACCGGCGAGGGCCAGGTCGTCGACATGGCGATCATCGAGCCCATCCTCACCGTCCTGGGCCCCCAGCCCCTCTGGTACGACCAGCTGGGCTACGTGCAGGCCCGCACCGGCAACCGGTCCGCCAACAACGCCCCGCGCAACACCTACCGCACCGCCGACGGAGACTGGGTCGCCGTCTCGACGTCCGCCCAGTCGGTCGCCGAACGGGTGCTGCGCCTGGTCGGCCGGCCCGACCTGATCGACGAGCCCTGGTTCGCGACGGGCGCCGACCGGGCCGCCCACGCCGACGTCCTCGACGAGGCGGTCGGCGCCTGGATCTCCGCCCGCACCCGCACCGACGTCCTCGCCGCGTTCGAGAAGGCGGAGGCGGCCATCGCCCCGATCCAGGACGTACGGGACGTGATGACGGACCCGCAGTACCAGGCCCTCGACACCATCACCGCGGTCGACGACCCGGAGCTGGGCCGGATCCGCATGCAGAACGTCCTCTTCCGGCTCTCCTCGACCCCCGGCGCGATCCGCTGGACCGGCCGCCCGCACGGCGCCGACACGGAGACGGTGCTGACCGAGCTCGGCCTGACCCCGATCGAGCTGAAGGCCCTCCGCAAAGAGGGCGCACTATGACGAGCTCCCCGACGACACCCCCACTGACCTGGCTGTACACCCCCGGCGACCGCCCGCAGACCGTGACCAAGGCGCTCGCCTGCGGCGCCGACGTCGTCATCATCGACCTGGAGGACGCGGTCGCCCCGGACCGCAAGGAGTACGCCCGCACGGCCACCGCCGAACGCCTGTCCGAGCCCCAGCCGGTTCCGGTCCATGTCCGGGTGAACGCCCTGGACAGCCCCTTCGCCGCGGCGGACCTCCGCAGCGTGGCCGCCCTCCCCGGGGTCGCCGGCCTGCGCCTGCCGAAGGTGACGTCCCCGCACCAGATCACCCGGGTCGCCGAGACCGTGCCCCGGGCCGACCGTGGAGCCACCCCCCTCCACGCCCTCCTGGAAACGGCCCTCGGCATCGAACACGCCTACGCCATCGCCCGCGCCCACCCCTGCCTGCGCGGCATCGCCCTCGGCGAGGCGGATCTGCGCGCCGACCTGGGCCTGCGTGACGACGCGGGCCTCGACTGGTGCCGCTCCCGTGTCGTGGTCGCCGCCCGGGCCGCGGGCCTGGCGTCCCCGCCCCAGTCGGTGTACCCCGACATCCGCGACCTGGAGGGCCTGGCCACCACCTGCGCCCACGGCCGCACCCTCGGCTTCCTGGGCCGTGCCGCCATCCACCCCCGCCAGCTCCCGATCATCGAACGGGCCTATCTGCCCACGGAACGGGAGCTGGAAGAGGCCGAGACGATCGTCAAGGCCGCGGCCCGGGACCAGGGCGCCCAGGCCCTCCCGGACGGCCGCTTCATCGACGCGGCGGTGGTGGCGACGGCACAGCGCACCCTGTCGCTGGCGCCCCGCAAGGGCTGAACCCTCGCCCACCGCCCCCACACACGACGAGGGCGCCCGGTAAACCCGGGCGCCCTCGTCGTGTCGTACGGTCAGCCGTCAGCTCTTCTTGCCGGCCGACTCGGCCTCGTCCTTGACCTCGGTCTTCACTTCGGTCTGAACGTCGGTCTTCACCTCGGCGGGCTCCGCCTCGGCCTTCGCCGCGCCCTTCGCTCCTGCGTTGGCCTCGTCCTTCACCGGGGCCTCTTCCTCGACCTTGGCCTCGGCGCTCTCGTCGACCTTGGCCTCGGACTCTTCCTTGCCCTCCGCCTCGGCCTCGCCCTTGTCCGGGCCCGCGGTCTTGTCCTCGTCCTCGGAGACCTCACCGGCCTCACCGCCGGAGGCGTCCTCGGAGACACCCGGCTCCACGACCGCCTCACGGCCCGGCCGCTTCTTCGCCGAGATCACGATGTACATCACCGCGAGCAGGAACACGACCAGCGCGGTCCAGTCGTTCAGCCGCAGGCCCAGGATGTGGTGGGCGTCGTCGACGCGCATGTACTCGATCCACGCCCGGCCCACGCAGTACGCGGCGACGTACAGCGCGAAGGCCCGGCCATGGCCCAGTTTGAAGCGGCGGTCGGCCCAGAGGACGAGAAGGGCGACGCCGATGCACCACAGCGACTCGTACAGGAACGTCGGGTGGTAGTACCCGGGCACCCGGCCGTCCGCCGAGGACGTGATGTGCAGCGCCCAGGGGAGGTCGGTCTCCTTGCCGTACAGCTCCTGGTTGAACCAGTTGCCCCAGCGGCCGATCGCCTGCGCGAGGGCGATACCGGGCGCGATGGCGTCGGCGTACGCGGGCAGGGCGATGCCCCGGCGGCGACAGCCGATCCACGCGCCGACCGCTCCGAGCGCGATCGCGCCCCAGATGCCGAGGCCGCCCTCCCAGACCTTGAAGGCGTCCACCCAGTCACGGCCCTCGCTGAAGTACAGCTCGTAGTCCGTGATCACGTGGTAGAGCCGGCCTCCGACCAGCCCGAAGGGCACCGCCCAGACGGCGATGTCGGCCACCGTGCCGGCCCGCCCGCCCCGGGCGACCCAGCGCCTGTTGCCGAGCCAGACCGCGACGAAGACGCCGATGATGATGCAGAACGCGTAGCCGCGCAGCGGAATGGGGCCGAGGTACAGCACCCCGTGCGACGGGCTGGGAATGTAGGCAATTTCCATGGCAAGGTCGACGCTACCGTGCCGGACCGGGCCGACGGCAGGCAGCCCGGCAACGGCTCCATAACGGGCAGGTGTGAAAGGGCCTTACCCCTTGTCACCCTTTGTCGGCCTGCTCCACCATCTGCTTCAGCTTCGCCGGTGTCATCGACCGGTCCGCGTAGATGTTCTTTCCGTTGAACAGGACGGTCGGGGTGCCGCCGAAGTGACCGCTCTGGAAGGCCTGGTTGGACTTCACGACCCAGCTGTTGTGCGTGCCGTCCTCGACGCAGGTGCGAAACGCCGGCGTGTCCAGGCCGTCGACCTTGCCCGCGAGCTCGATGACCTTGGCGTTCTTGGCATAGGCGTCGTTCGTTTCCTCCGGCTGGTTCTCGTACAGCACGTCGTGGTAGGCGGGGAACTTTCCGGTGTCCTGGGCGCAGGCCGCCGCGTTCGCCGCGTTGCGGGAGCCGCTGCCGCCCAGGTTGCCGTCGATGAGGGTGGCCAGGTGGTACTCGACCTTGAGTTTTCCGGCCTGCGTCAGCTCGTGGATCGTCGGGCGGTACGCCGTCTCGAAAGCCTTGCAGGCCGGGCAGCGGAAGTCCTCCCACACGGTGAGCGTGGACCTGGCGCCGCCCTTGCCGACCGGGATCGCCAGCGCGTCCTGGCCCTGGGCGCCCGACGGCGCCACGACCGGGCCCGCCTTGTCACTGCTGTTGTCCTTGCCGGAGTTCGCGGCGACGACGCCGATCACCGCCGCCAGACCCAGCACACAGACCACGCTCGCGCCGACGATCAGTGTGCGCCGCCGCCGCTCGGCGGCCTTCTGCTTCTCGCGCTCCGCCGCCAGCCGTTCCCGGGCGTTGCGCTTTCCGTCACGGTTCTTCTCGCTCACACCCCCAGAACGAACCGGGGAGGCGCATTGCGCCTCCCCGACCCCAGGTCCACCCGTTCGGGTGAGCGACGCTCTTGTCACACCTGTCGGCGCACGCCCTTCGCCAGCTCGCCCGCGAGCGCGCGGACGGCCTCGACGCCGGCCGCGTCGTCCGGCGCGTCCAGCATCCGCTTGACGAAGGCCGAGCCGACGATCACGCCGTCGGCGAAGCCGGCCACCTCGGCGGCCTGCGCGGCGTCGGACACGCCGAGGCCGACGCAGACGGGAAGCCCGGTGCCGGTGGCCCGGGTCCGCTCGACCAGGTCCTGGGCCTGCGCGCCCACCGACTCCCGGGTGCCGGTGACGCCCATCAGCGAGGCCGCGTAGACGAAGCCGCTGCCCGCCTCGGTGATCTGGGCGAGCCTCGCGTCCTTGCTGCTCGGCGCCACGACGAAGACCGTCGCGAGACCGTGCTTGTCGGCGTGCTCCCTCCACAGCGCCGACTCCTGCACGGGCAGGTCGGGCAGGATGCAGCCCGCGCCGCCCGCCTCGGCCAGCTCGGCGGTGAACCGCTCGACGCCGTAGCGGTCGATCGGGTTCCAGTACGTCATGACGAGGACCGGCTTCCCGGTCGCCGCGAAGACCTCGCGGACCGTGCGCATGACGTCCGCGATCCGCACCCCGCCCCGCAGGGCGATGTCGTCGGCGGTCTGGATGACCGGTCCGTCGAGGACGGGGTCGCTGTGCGGCAGACCGACCTCGATGACGTCCGCGCCGCCGTCGAGGACGGCCTTGATCGCCTCGATGCCGCCGTCCACGGTCGGGAACCCGGCCGGGAGGTAGGCGATGAGCGCGGCGCGGCCCTCGGCCTTGGTGCCGGCGAGGGTGTCGGACAGCAGCCGACCCTTCGTACTGTTCAATGCGGCCCCGCTCACTTGGCGTCCCCCTCGATCTCCGCGGTGGCGGCCGCGTCGGCGGCGACCTCGGCGTCCACGCCGTTGTCGTACAGCCCGAAGTAGCGGGCTGCCGTGTCCATGTCCTTGTCGCCGCGGCCGGACAGGTTGACGATGATCAGGCCGTCCTTGCCGAGTTCCCTGCCGACCTCCAGGGCGCCGGCCAGCGCGTGCGCGCTCTCGATGGCCGGGATGATGCCCTCGGTGCGTGACAGCAGACGCAGCGCCTGCATGGCCGCGTCGTCGGTGACCGCGCGGTACTCGCCGCGCCCACTGTCCTTGAGGTAGGAGTGCTCGGGGCCGATGCCCGGATAGTCCAGGCCCGCCGAGATGGAGTACGGCTCGGTGATCTGGCCCTCGTCGTCCTGGAGGACGTAGGAGCGCGAACCGTGCAGGATGCCGGGCTCGCCCGCGGTCAGGGTCGCCGCGTGCTCGCCGGTCTCGAGGCCGTGGCCGGCCGGCTCGCAGCCGATGAGGCGGACGGAGGCGTCCGGGATGAAGGCGTGGAAGAGGCCGATGGCGTTCGACCCGCCGCCGACGCAGGCGACAGCCGCGTCGGGCAGTCGTCCGGCGCGCTCCAGGAGCTGGCGGCGGGCCTCGACGCCGATGACGCGGTGGAAGTCGCGGACCATCGCCGGGAAGGGGTGCGGTCCGGCGACCGTGCCGAACAGGTAGTGGGTGTGGTCGACGTTGGCGACCCAGTCTCTGAACGCCTCGTTGATGGCGTCCTTCAGGGTGCGGCTGCCGGACTTCACGGCCACGACCTCGGCGCCCAGCATGCGCATCCGGGCCACGTTGAGGGCCTGGCGCTGGGTGTCGATCTCGCCCATGTAGATCGTGCACTCGAGGCCGAAGAGGGCGCAGGCGGTGGCCGTGGCCACGCCGTGCTGGCCCGCTCCGGTCTCGGCGATCACACGTGTCTTGCCCATGCGCTTGGTGAGCAGCGCCTGGCCGAGCACGTTGTTGATCTTGTGGGAGCCGGTGTGGTTGAGGTCCTCGCGCTTGAGGAACATCCGGGCGCCGCCCGCTTCCGCGGCGAAACGGGGGACCTCGGTGAGCGCGGAGGGGCGACCCGTGTAGTTGACGAGCAGGTCGTCGAGTTCGCGGGCGAACTCGGGGTCGTGCTTGGCCTTGTCGTACTCGACGGCCACCTCGTCCACGGCGGCGACGAGGGCCTCCGGGATGAACTTGCCGCCGAACGCGCCGAAGTAGCCTTCGGCGCTGGGGATTTGACCCTCCGGGTCGGGAATGAAGAACTCGCTGGGCATGCGGAAACCTCACGGTGAGTGCCGATGAAAGAACACGATTCGCCGTGGGGGCGGAGCCTGTCGTACGACCTCAGGCCGTGTGTGGCTGGTCGCGCACGCGCGACGGTAGCCGCAGATCGAACAGAGCCCCGCGCCCCTGAGGGGCGCGCTGCCATCGACGTCCGTTGACCTGTCCCGGTTCGTCTCCGATGACGTACCGCACGCGGCGGCCGTGGACGCGCCTCGCCGGGGCTCGGCAGCCCCTCGGGCGGCAGCCGCGCGCGAGGCGGGCGTACCGGTCCACGGTCGTCACGGTGAGAGTCATCGGGGCAAGCCTAGCCGGTGATCAGCCGCGGCCGTGGCGCAGTGCCGGGTGTTCGCCCGCTGCCACCAGGTCGGCGACCGCCGTCTTGGGGTCGCGGCCCGTCACCAGGGACTCGCCGACCAGGACCGCGTCGGCGCCGGCGTTGGCGTAGGCGATGAGGTCGTGCGGGCCTCGGACGCCGGACTCGGCGACCTTGACGATGTGGGCCGGGATCTCGGGGGCGACGCGGTCGAAGGTGCCGCGGTCCACCTCGAGGGTCTTCAGGTTGCGCGCGTTGACGCCGATCACCTTGGCGCCCGCGTCGACGGCGCGCTCCACCTCGTCCTCGTCGTGGACCTCGACGAGCGGGGTGAGGCCGATGGAGACGGCGCGCTCGATGAGCGACTCCAGGGCGGACTGCTCCAGGGCGGCCACGATCAGCAGCGCGAGGTCGGCGCCGTACGCGCGGGCCTCCCACAGCTGGTACGAGGTGACGATGAAGTCCTTGCGCAGCACGGGGATGTCCACGCGCGCGCGTACCGCTTCGAGGTCGGCCAACGAGCCGCCGAAACGGCGCTGTTCGGTGAGGACGGAGATGACGGCCGCGCCGCCCGCCTCGTAGTCGGCGGCCAGGCCGGCCGGGTCGGCGATGGCGGCCAGCGCGCCCTTGGACGGGCTGGAGCGCTTGACCTCGCAGATGACCTTGACGCCGTCGCCGCGCAGGGCGGCGACGCCGTCCTTGGCGGCAGGGGCCTTCGCCGCGCGCTCCTTGAGCTCGTCGAGGCTGACGCGCGCCTGCCGCTCCGCGAGGTCGGCACGGACTCCGTCGATGATCTCGTCGAGGACACTCACGCGAGCGGCCTCCTTCCGGCAAGCGGTGGAAAACGATGGTCACTGTGATGGTATCCGGAGGAAGGCGAAGGCCTCACATCCGGCTGACGGCGGTCCCAGTACCTGGACGTTCGCCGGTTGATCCCCGGTTGATCAAGGATGCAGCCAGCCGCCGAACGGCAGGTTCCGGACAACCGTGAAGATCAGCAGCGTCGCGCCCAGCGCCCAGAGCCGCACCGGGGTGAGGTCGACGCGCAGGGGGCGTCCGCGGGCCGCGCGGGTCACCCAGACGGTCCACAGCACCGCGAAGCCCAGATAGGCGGCGACGGCCGGCGCGTTGTCCTGGAGGGCGGCCTGGAAGTCCCCGTGCGCGAAGGCGTGCGCGCTGCGCAGGCCGCCGCAGCCGGGGCAGTACAGGCCGGTGTAGCGCAGCAGCGGGCAGGCCGGGTAGTGGCCGGGTTCGTTGGGGTCGACGGTCGCGACGTAGGCGAAGGCGGCGACGACGACCGCGAGGATCCCGGCGGGCACGGCGAGTCGTGCGGCGGTCGTCGAGGTCACCCTCTGGCTGTCGGCGTTCACGCCTCGCATTGTGCCCCGGCAGGGCGCCGCGCGCGCGTGAGGGGCGGCCGGTTCCGCACCGGCCGCCCCTCACGAAGTCGTACGGGACCTCAGCCCTCGACGCTCGCCGGCTCCGGGGTCGCCGCGACCTGGTGCACCGGGTGCACGTCCTTCGACTGGCCCAGGCCCGCGGCGCTCATCGCCATGCCGACCACACCGGAGAGGGCCACGATCGCCATGCCGGCCCAGAACCCGAGCGGCTCGGCCATCACCATGAACGCGCCCGCGACGGTGAAACCGATGATGGCGATGATGACGCCGGTCCAGGCGGCCGGGGTGTGTCCGTGGCTGCTGCCCGCCATGACTTGCTCCTCATTGCTGTCTCTGTGTCCGTCCGAGCCGGACGCTCGTCATCCATTGTCCCGTACGCAGGCGCGTGCCGGACGCGGGGGTGGTATCCGGTCGCGTCTGATTCGCCACATCGGGAACCGGGGACGGCGACCTGGTCGGGCCGGTTCAGGCCGGGCCCATGCCGGTGGGGTCCTCGCCTCGGTCCAGGGCCTTCCACATGTCCTCGGGCCGGTCGGGGTCGACGGGCGCCTGCGCGCGCCGGGGGCGCGGGGCGCCGTCGCGTTCGTAGCGGCCGGACATGGCGGGCCACAGGCGGCCGTAGCGCAGGGCGAGCAGGCCGGCCAGGAGGATCAGGGCGCCGCCCGCGGCCGCCGCGTAGGGCCAGGCGGTGTGGGTGAACGAGGCGACGGTGGCGGAGGTGTCGCCGGAGGCCTTCGCGGCCTGCTCGTCGAGTGCGGAGCCGTCGGAGGCGCCGAGCAGGGCGGCGGTGATGATGCCGGCGCCGGAGAGCGCGAGCAGGGCGGAGACCGCGAAGCGGCCGGCCCTGCGGACGGCGAAGACGGCGACGAGCGCGGCGAGACCCACTATGGCGAGCGCCGCGGGCACGCCCGTGACGTCGCTGCCCTTGGCGGTCAGGGGGAAGGCGCCGCCGGCCACCGTCGCCGTGCCGTGCGACCAGCGCTGCCGGGTCGACAGCAGGGCCACGGCCGCGCCCAGCGCACCGCACAGCAGGGCGAGGGCGAGGCTGCGGCGGCCGGACCGGGCGGCGGCGTCGGATACGGAACGGGGGTGAGGAACAGCAGTCACGTACCCCACTATCGCCTGAACCCCGGGCGAACCGTCACCCGGGGCGCACGTGAGACGCGTCCTACTGTGCGGAGAGCCTGCGGGGAGCCGTCCGAAGTCGTCCCGGAGTTCGTCCCGAAGGGGCCCGCAGTCGTCCCGGAGTCGCCCGGAAAGAGCCCTACTCGTGCGCGGGCCGCCCGAGACGGTTGGCCGTGTGGACGGCGCGCAGGACCGCCGCGGCCTTGTTGCGGCACTCCTGGTCCTCAGCGACCGGGTCGGAGTCGGCGACGATGCCGGCGCCGGCCTGGACGTAGGCCGTGCCGTCGCGCAGCAGGGCGGTGCGGATGGCGATGGCGGTGTCGGAGTCGCCCGCGAAGTCCAGGTAGCCGACGCAGCCGCCGTACAGGCCGCGTCGGGAGGGTTCCAGCTCGTCGATGATCTGCATGGCGCGCGGCTTGGGGGCGCCGGAGAGGGTGCCGGCGGGGAAGCAGGCGGTGAGGACGTCGAAGGCGGTGCGGCCGGTGGCGACCCTGCCGGTGACGGTGGAGACGATGTGCATCACGTGCGAGTACCGCTCGACGGACATGAAGTCGACGACCTCGACCGAGCCCGGCTCGCAGACCCGGCCCAGGTCGTTGCGGCCGAGGTCGACGAGCATGAGGTGCTCGGCGCGTTCCTTGGGGTCCGCGAGCAGTTCGTCGGCGAGGGCCTGGTCCTCCTGGGGGGTGGCCCCGCGGTGCCGGGTGCCGGCGATGGGGTGGACCATCGCAGTGCCGTCCGCGACCTTGACGAGCGCCTCGGGGCTGGAGCCCACGACGTCGAAGCCGTCGAAGCGGAAGAGGTACATGTACGGGGAGGGGTTGGTGGCCCGCAGCACGCGGTACACGTCCAACGCGCTTGCCGTGCAGGGCGTTTCGAAGCGCTGGGAGGGGACGACCTGGAAGGCCTCGCCCGCGCGGATGCGCTCCTTGACGTCCTCGACGGCCCTCTGGAAGTCGGGGCCGCCCCACAGCGCGGTGTACTCGGGCAGCTCGGAGGGCGGGAGGACGGCCGGGGGCTGGGCGACCGGGCGGGAGAGGTCGGCCTCCATGGCGTCCAGGCGGGCGACCGCGTCCGCGTGGGCCTCGTCGACGCCCGTGTCGAGGTCGTTGTGGTTGATCGCGTTGGCGATCAGCAGGACGGAGCCCTCCCAGTGGTCCATGACGGCGAGGTCGCTGGTCAGGAGCATGGTCAGCTCGGGCAGTTTCAGGTCGTCCCGCTCGCCGGGGCCGATCTTCTCCAGGCGGCGCACGATGTCGTAGCCGAGGTAGCCGACCATGCCGCCGGTGAAGGGCGGCATGCCCTCCTGGTGCGGGGTGTGCAGCGCCTCGATGGTGGCGCGCAGGGCGGCCAGCGGGTCGCCGTCCGTGGGGACCCCGACGGGCGGGGTGCCGAGCCAGTGGGCCTGGCCGTCGAGCGCGGTGAGGGTGGCGGAGCTGCGGACGCCCACGAAGGAGTACCGGGACCAGGAGCGGCCGTTCTCCGCGGACTCCAGCAGGAAGGTGCCGGTGCGCTCGGCGGCGAGCTTGCGGTAGAGCGCGACCGGGGTGTCGCCGTCGGCGAGGAGCTTGCGGGTGACCGGGATGACACGGCGGTCGCCGGCCAGCTTGCGGAACGTCTCGAGGTCCATGGCGGCTGACCTTACTGATCCGAGGCGGTTACGCCGGAATCGGCGTCCTTGAGGAGCACGTCGGCGTCGAAGCAGGTGCGCGCGCCGGTGTGGCAGGCGGCGCCGACCTGGTCGACCTTGACCAGCACGGTGTCGGCGTCGCAGTCGAGGGCGACGGACTTGACCCACTGGAAGTGGCCGGAGGTGTCGCCCTTGACCCAGTACTCCTGGCGGCTGCGCGACCAGTACGTGCAGCGGCCGGTGGTGAGGGTGCGGTGCAGCGCCTCGTCGTCCATCCAGCCGAGCATGAGCACCTCACCGGTGTCGTACTGCTGGGCGATGGCGGGGACGAGCCCGTCGGCGCTGCGCCTGAGGCGCGCGGCGATCTCGGGGTCCAGGCTGCTGGGAGGGCGCGTGCTGGTCATGCTGCCATTCTGCCGCGCGCCACTGACAGTGACGGCTCGGTGTCCACTGACTGGGAAGGGCGGCGCGAACCGGCTCGGTGGGGGGGTGGTGGCCGGGAGACGGGTGGGCGGACCTTCCGCACGGTCGTAGGCTGACTGCATGTCGACTTTCGCCAAGCGTGAACGGCTTCTCCTCGCCGACCTCTTGGAGACCGCGGGTCCCGAGGCGCCGACCCTCTGCGAGGGCTGGCAGACCCGGGACCTGGCCGCGCACGTGGTGGTGCGCGAGCGCCGCCCGGACGCCGCCGGCGGCATCCTGATCCCACAGCTCGCGTCCCGGCTGGACAAGGTGATGGAGGAGTTCGCTGCCAAGCCGTACGAGGAGCTCATCCAGCTGATCCGGACCGGTCCGCCGCGCTTCTCGCCCTTCCAGCTCAAGCAGGTCGACGAGGCGTCGAACACGACCGAGTTCTACGTCCACACCGAGGACGTCCGCCGCGCCCAGCCGGACTGGACGCCGCGCGAGCTCGATCCGGTCTTCCAGGACGCCCTGTGGTCCCGGCTGGAGCGCACCGCCCGGCTGATGGGCCGCTCCACCCCCACGGGTCTGGTCCTGCGCCGCGCGGACGGCCGTACCGCGGTCGCCAACCGGGGCACGCCGGTGGTGACGGCGACCGGGGAGCCGTCCGAGCTGCTGCTGTTCCTGTACGGCCGGCAGAGCGCCGCCAAGGTGGAGCTGGTGGGCGAGAAGGACGCGCTCGAGAAGCTGCACGGCGGCAAGCAGCTCGGGATCTGAGGGGCGCACCGGTCGTGATCGAGGTCGCGATGACGGGCCCAGCGGGATCTCCAGTTGCTGCTGGAACCCGGCCAGGGGCCGATCGCTGCGAGGGCTCGGTGTGCACTTCACGCAGGGGCCGCAGGAGCAGGGGCCTTTCGTGACGGCCGTCCTGGACGACACCGGGGGCAATCTGGTGCAGCTGTCTCAGCCGAAAGGGTGAGGGACGAAGGGACGAGGCCGCGGGCGGGGGCGAGGGCTGCGGGTGACGTCAGCGGGGGAGTTCGGCGTGGCGCAGGCCGGGGACGCACAGGGCCACGATCCCGCCGAGCCCGCAGACCGCGGCGCTGACGACGAACACGGGCCCGGTGCCCCAGGCGCCGATGGCGGCGGCCGACAGCGGCATGCTGAGCGGGGTGAGGCCGAGGCTGACGAGGCTGGAGACGGCGGTGACGCGGCCCAGGTAGGCGGGGTCGGCCTGGGTCTGCAGCAGGGCGCCGCACATGGCGCCGCTGAGGCCGGCGAGCAGCCCGATGAGCAGGGCCGTGCCGACGGCTGCGGCGACCGTCGGCGCGTACGCGAGGGAGCCGATGGCCAGCGAACCGGCGAGGATCGACCAGCCGGCGACCTGTCCGGCGTGCGGGAGCCGCCCGCGCAGGGTCAGCAGCAGCGAGGCGGCGCCCGCGCCGACGCCGAACCCGCAGAGCACCCAGCCCATGCCGGAGGCGCCCCACCCGCGTTCGTCGGCCAGCAGGGTCAGGCCCACGTTGAGCGGTCCGACGAAGCCGAGGTCGCCGAGGGCGATGGCCGCCATCAGCGGGGCGAGAACGCGGTGGCGGCGGATGTATCCCAGACCGGCCACGAGGTCGGCCCAGGCGGTCGCGTTCGGCGCGCCGGCGTCGGCAGTGGTGTCGGCTGTCGCGTCGGCGGTGGCGTCGTCCGGCGGTAGGTCGCGCATCCGCACGCAGAGCAGCAGCGGCACCGACACCGCGATGAGCAGCCCGGCGATCGCGAACGCGGCCGTGGCGCCGCCCGCCGCCACGCCGAAGCCGCCGAGCGGGGCGCCGACGACGCTCGCGAACCGGATCGCCAGTCCGCGCATGCCCTGCACGCGCGCGAGTTGGTCACGCCGTGTCACGCGCGCGGGCAGGGCGCCCACGGCCGGCACGAACACGGCGTCGACGGCGCCGAAGACCAGCGCCAGCAGAGCCAGCGGCCACAGGCCGGGAGAGGTCGCGTACAGCAGCGCGGCCACCGCGAGGACGGCCGCGCAGCGCACGACGTCGCTGCCGATGACGACCCGGCGCGGACCCAGCCGGTCGGCGATCACTCCCCCGCCCAGCATCAACAGTGCTCTCGGCAGTGCGCTCGCCGTCATCACCAGCCCGGCCTGTGAGGGCGTACCGGCCTGTACGGCGGCCCAGGACAGGGCGATGTAGTAGACGCTGTCGCCGACCATCGAGGCGGTGTAGGCGGCGAGCCAGCGAAGCACGTTGGGGTCGCGATGGGCGGGCGGCTCGGGTGCGACCGGCTGAGCGGTCCGCAGCTCGGTCTCGTGCGCGGTGGCGGTCACGGGCGGCCTCTCTCAGATCCGGAACGGGAACGCGTACGTGTGCACCGCGACGTTCTCGCGGCCTTCGGTGTCGCCTGCGGTCTCGGCGGCCCGGCCACGCTCGTCGTACGTGTGGAGGAGGGCGAGCATCTCCTGGGTGAGCTCGGCCAGTTCGTCCGCCGTGAGGCGCAGCGTCGCCTCGGAGGACTGGGCCGTCCGGTTCCACTCGGGGCTCCAGTGGGCGCGCTCGTCGAGCCAGCGCCGGTACATGTCCATGCGCTGTTCGGCGAAGAACCTGCTGGCCGCCGTGTGGGCGGCGGCCTTCTCGGGGGCGTCGCGGAAGTCCTCGTCGCGGATGCTCACCCCGTCGGAGGCGGGCTGCCACCAGCGCTCCCGGCCGTCCCCGCTCTGCGGCTCGGCCTCCTCGATCAGGCCGTGCTCGGCGAGCTTGCGCAGGTGGTAGCTGACGAGCGAGACGGCCTCGTCGACCTGTTCGGCGAGCTGGGAGGCGGTGGCGACCCGGGCGACCGTCAGGCCTCGGTACAGCTTCATCCGCAGGGGGTGGGCGAGGGCCTTGAGGGTGCCCAGGTCCGTGATCCGGCGGTCTCTCTCCTTGCCTGTCATGCCGCCACCCTAGACAGGAAAGAAAAGTTGCGCAATTTATTTTGCGCAACTTTTCTTTCCTGTCCAGGTGTGGGTAAGCCCCGACCACCGGGTGGTCGGGGCTTACCCCACGTCCTCACAACGCCCCATGGCGTCACCGCACAGGGTGTCCCGCCTCCCGCAGCGTGTCCTTCACCTGCCCGATCCGCAGGTCGCCGAAGTGGAACACCGACGCGGCCAGCACCGCGTCCGCGCCCGCCTCGACCGCCGGCGGGAAGTCGGCGAGCCGGCCGGCGCCGCCGGAGGCGATCACCGGGACCGTCACGTGCCTGCGCACGGCCGCGATCATCTCCAGGTCGTAGCCGTCCTTGGTGCCGTCGGCGTCCATCGAGTTGAGCAGGATCTCCCCGGCGCCCAGCTCGGCCGCCCGGTGCGCCCACTCGATCGCGTCGATGCCGGTGCCCTTGCGACCGCCGTGAGTGGTCACCTCGAAGCTTCCCGAAGGGGTCCGCCGGGCGTCCACCGACAGCACCAGCACCTGGCTGCCGAACCGCTCGGCGATCTCCTTGATCAGCTCGGGGCGGGCGATCGCGGCCGTGTTCACGCCCACCTTGTCGGCACCCGCGCGCAGCAGTTTGTCGACATCCTCGGGGGTGCGCACCCCGCCGCCGACGGTGAGCGGGATGAACACCTGCTCGGCGGTGCGGCGCACCACGTCGTAGGTGGTCTCGCGGTTGCCGGAGGAGGCGGTGATGTCCAGGAACGTCAGCTCGTCGGCGCCCTCGGCGTCGTAGACCTTGGCCATCTCGACGGGGTCGCCCGCGTCGCGCAGGTTCTGGAAGTTGACGCCCTTGACGACCCGGCCGTTGTCCACGTCCAGGCAGGGGATGACTCGGATCGCCAGGGTCATGACGGCACTCCCCGGAACGCCTCCACCTCGACCTCGACGACCAGGGACGGGTCCACGAATCCGGAGACGATGATCATGGAGGCGGCGGGCCGGACGGAGTCGAACAGCTCCTTGTGGGCGCGTCCGACGTCGTCCACGTCCCGCGCGTGGGTGATGTACATGCGCGTCCGCACGACGTCGTCGCGTCCGAGACCCAGCTGCTCCAGCGCCGCGAACGCGACGTTGAAGGCGTTGACCGTCTGCTCGTAGGGGCCGCCCCCGGCGATCTCCCCGTCCACTATCGACGTGCAGCCGGAGACCAGCACCAGGCCGTTCGGCAGCTCCACCGCGCGGGAGTAGCCG
Organism: Streptomyces sp. NPDC050121; assembly: GCF_044460385.1. Lineage (NCBI taxonomy): Bacteria > Bacillati > Actinomycetota > Actinomycetes > Kitasatosporales > Streptomycetaceae > Streptomyces > Streptomyces sp. NPDC050121. Next base: position 70,384 of record NZ_JBITJV010000029.1, read on the forward strand.
AAGACCTCCTCCCAGGGCGCGCCCGTGGTGACGCGTCGTACGTCGCTCACCGGGCCACCGCCTCCAGGGCCTCTTCCAGCGTGAACGCCTTGGCGTAGAGGGCCTTGCCGACGATGGAGCCCTCGACGCCGAGGGGCACCAGCTCGGCGAGGGCCCGCAGGTCGTCGAGGCAGGACACGCCGCCCGACGCCACGACCGGACGGTCGGTGGCCGCGCAGACGTTCCTCAGCAGCTCCAGGTTCGGGCCCTCGAGCGTGCCGTCCTTGGCGATGTCGGTGACGACGTACCGCGCGCAGCCCTCCTTGTCGAGGCGCTCCAGCGTCTCGTAGAGGTCGCCGCCGTCACGGGTCCAGCCACGCCCGCGCAGGGTCGTGCCGCGGACGTCGAGGCCGACGGCGATCTTGTCGCCGTGCTCGGCGATGACCTCGGCGACCCACTGGGGCGTCTCCAGGGCGGCCGTGCCCAGGTTCACGCGCGTGCAGCCGGTGGCGAGGGCGGCGGCGAGGGTGTCGTTGTCGCGGATGCCGCCGGACAGCTCCACCTTGATGTCCATGGCCCCCGCGACCTCGGCGATCAGCGCGCGGTTGTCGCCGGTGCCGAACGCGGCGTCCAGGTCGACCAGGTGCAGCCACTCGGCGCCCGAGCGTTGCCAGGCCAGAGCGGCTTCCAGGGGCGAACCGTAAGAAGTTTCCGTCCCCGACTCGCCGTGCACGAGGCGGACGGCCTGGCCGTCGCGGACGTCGACGGCGGGGAGGAGTTCGAGCTTGCTCACAGGGTTCCGATCCAGTTGGTGAGGAGCTGGGCTCCGGCGTCGCCGGACTTCTCGGGGTGGAACTGCGTGGCCCACAGGGCGCCGTTCTCCACGGCGGCCACGAACGGCTTCCCGTGCGTCGACCAGGTGACCTTGGGAGCGCGCATCAGCGGGTTGTGCACGTCCAGGGACCAGTCGTGGACGGCGTAGGAGTGCACGAAGTAGAAGCGCGCGTCCGCGTCCAGCCCGGCGAACAGCTCGGAGCCGGCCGGGGCGTCGACGGTGTTCCAGCCCATGTGGGGCACGATCTCGGCCTGGAGCGGCTCGACCGCGCCGGGCCATTCGTCCAGGCCGTCGGTCTGGACGCCGTGCTCGATGCCGCGCGCGAAGAGGATCTGCATGCCGACGCAGATGCCCAGGACCGGGCGGCCGCCGGACAGCCGCCGGTCGATGATCCAGTCGCCGCGGGCCTCCTTCAGGCCCTTCATGCAGGCGGCGAAGGCGCCGACGCCCGGCACCAGCAGCCCGTCGGCGTTCATGGCCGTGTCGTAGTCGCGCGTGATCTCCACGTCGGCGCCGGCGCGCGCGAGGGCACGCTCGGCGGAGCGCACGTTGCCGAAGCCGTAGTCGAAGACCACGACCTTCTTGGCGGCTCCGGCCTTTTCAGCGGTGCTCAATTCCACACCTCCAGCCGCACCACACCCGCCACGAGACACATCGTGGCGCCGATCGAGAGCAGCACGATCAGGCTCTTCGGCATCTGCTGCTTGACGAAAGAGTAGATGCCGCCGGCCAGGAAGAGGCCGACGACGATCAGGAGGGTCGACAGTCCGGTCATGGCTTTACAGCGCGCCCTTCGTGGAGGGGAGGATGCCGGCCGCGCGCGGGTCGCGCTCGGAGGCGTAGCGCAGGGCCCGGGCCAGCGCCTTGAACTGGCACTCCACGATGTGGTGCGCGTTGCGCCCGTAGGGCACGTGCACGTGCAGCGCGATCTGCGCCTGGGCGACGAAGGACTCCAGGATGTGCCGGGTCATCGTGGTGTCGTACTCGCCGATCATCGGCGCCATGTTCTCGGGCTCGGTGTGCACGAGGTAGGGGCGGCCGGACAGGTCGACGGTCACCTGGGCGAGCGACTCGTCCAGCGGGACCGTGCAGTTGCCGAAGCGGTAGATGCCCACCTTGTCGCCGAGTGCCTGCTTGAAGGCGGCGCCGAGCGCGAGGGCGGTGTCCTCGATGGTGTGGTGGGAGTCGATGTGCAGGTCGCCGTCGGTCTTCACGGTCAGGTCGAACAGGCCGTGCCGGCCGAGCTGGTCGAGCATGTGGTCGTAGAAGCCGACACCGGTCGACACATCGACCTTGCCGGTGCCGTCGAGGTTGATCTCGACGAGGACCGAGGTCTCCTTGGTGGTGCGCTCCACGCGTCCTACGCGGCTCATGAGCTCTGCTCCTTCTTGACTTCACGGACCGCGTCGAGGAACGCGTCGTTCTCTTCGGGGGTTCCGGCGCTGACCCGCAGCCAGCCGGGCACGCCGTTGTCGCGGACCAGGACGCCCCGGTCGAGGATCCGCTGCCAGACGGCGTGGGCGTCGGCGAACCGCCCGAACTGCACGAAGTTGGCGTCGGACGGCGTGACCTCGTACCCGATCGCGAGCAGCTCGCTCACCAGCCGGTCCCGCTCCGACTTCAGCTGCTCGACGTACTTCAGCAGCGTGTCGGTGTACTCCAGGGCGGCCAGCGCGGTCGCCTGCGTGACGGCCGACAGATGGTACGGCAGCCGGACGAGCTGGACGGCGTCCACGACCGCGGGGTGCGCGGCGAGGTAGCCAAGGCGCAGGCCGGCGGCGCCGAAGGCCTTCGACATCGTCCGCGAGACGACGAGATTCGGCCGGCCTTCGAGCAGCGGCAGCAGCGAGTCGCCGTGGCTGAACTCGATGTACGCCTCGTCGGCGACGACCATCGACGGATTCGCGGCCTGCGCCGCCTCGTACAGCGCGAGGACCGTCGCGGCCGGGACCGCGGTGCCGGTGGGGTTGTTGGGGGTGGTGATGAAGACGACGTCGGGCCGGTGCTCGGCGATGGCCTTCTCGGCCGCCCCGAGGTCGATCGTGAAGTCCTCGCCCCGCGGGCCCGAGATCCATCCGGTCCCGGTGCCGCGCGCGATGAGAGCGTGCATCGAGTACGACGGCTCGAAGCCGATCGCCGTACGACCCGGTCCGCCGAAGGTCTGCAGCAGCTGCTGGATGACCTCGTTGGAGCCGTTCGCCGCCCACACGTTCGCCAGGCCCACCTCGTACCCGGCGGTGTCCGTCAGGTACTTCGCGAGCCGGGTGCGCAGCTCCACGGCGTCGCGGTCCGGGTAGCGGTTGAGGTCGCGGGCCGCCTCGCGCACCCGCTCCGCGATCCGCTCGACCAGCGGCGCGGGCAGCGGGTAGGGGTTCTCGTTGGTGTTCAGCCGTACGGGGACGTCCAACTGGGGCGCGCCGTAGGGGGACTTGCCGCGCAGCTCGTCCCGTACGGGAAGATCGTCGATTCCGAAGCTCACTTGCTCTCAGGTACCTTCCAACCGAACCTCGCCTTGACCGCCGCGCCGTGCGCGGGCAGGTCCTCCGCCTCCGCCAGCGTCACCACGTGATGCGCGACCTCGGCCAGCGCGTCCCGCGTGTAGTCGACGATGTGGATGCCCCTCAGGAAGGACTGCACGGACAGCCCGGAGGAGTGGCAGGCGCAGCCGCCCGTGGGGAGCACGTGGTTGGACCCCGCGGCGTAGTCGCCGAGGGACACCGGCGCCCAGGGGCCGATGAAGATCGCGCCCGCGTTCCTGACCCGGTCGGCCACGGCGGCGGCGTCGGCCGTCTGGATCTCCAGGTGCTCGGCGCCGTACGCGTCGACGACGCGCAGGCCTTCGTCGATCCCGTCGACGAGCACGATCGCCGACTGCCGGCCCTTGAGCGCCGGGACGATCCGGTCCTCGATGTGCTTGGTGGCTGCGACCTGCGGCTCCAGCTCCTTCTCGACCGCGTCCGCCAGTGCGACGGAGTCGGTGACCAGCACCGCTGCCGCCAGCGGGTCGTGCTCGGCCTGGCTGATCAGGTCGGCGGCGACATGCGCCGGGTCGGCGCTGTCGTCGGCCAGGACGGCGATCTCGGTCGGGCCGGCCTCGGCGTCGATGCCGATCCTGCCGGTGAAGTAGCGCTTGGCGGCGGCGACCCAGATGTTGCCGGGGCCGGTGACCATGTCGGCGGGCGGGCAGGACTCGGTGCCGTACGCGAACATCGCGACGGCGGTGGCGCCGCCGGCCGCGTACACCTCGTCGACGCCGAGCAGCGCGCACGCGGCGAGGATCGTCGGGTGCGGCAGGCCGTCGAACTCGGCCTGGGCGGGGGAGGCGAGCGCGATGGACTCGACGCCGGCCTCCTGCGCGGGCACCACGTTCATGACGACCGAGGACGGGTACACCGACCGGCCGCCCGGCGCGTACAGCCCGACCCGGTCGACCGGCACCCACTTCTCGGTCACCGAGCCGCCGGGCACGACCTGGGTCGTGTGCGTCGTACGACGCTGTGCGCGGTGGACGAGACGGGCGCGCCGGATGGACTCCTCCAGGGCCGCGCGCACGGCCGGGTCGAGCCGCTCCAGCGCGTCGGCGAGGGCCTGCGCCGGGACCCGTACGGATTCCAGCCGCACCCCGTCGAACTTCTCCGCGAAGTCGATCAGCGCCGCGTCGCCCCGATGATGCACGGCCTCGCAGATCGGACGCACCTTCTCCAGGGCGGCCGAGACGTCGAAGTCGGCTCGGGGCAGCAGGTCGCGCAGGGCGGGTCCCTCGGGGAGGGCGTCGCCGCGCAGATCGATTCGGGAGATCACGCGGTCAATTCTCTCAGACCGGGATCGGGCGTCGTCCGCGCGTATCAATGGCTGATACAGAACCTGGCCGGAAATCGGAAGATCACCTTCACTGGGAGCGTTCGGGGGGTCACTCAACGGGCATGAACAGCTGTGCGAAACCTGTGAGTAACGACAGAAACGAAGGGGGTGAACCGTGTGACCGAGGGGGCGGGCATCCGTACCGGGGATGCCGCCGGAGACCTGCCGGACGACCTGACCGCCGCCGAGGCCGGCATGTGGCAGGCCTTCCGCAACGGCAGCGCGTACGACCTGAGCAGCGGGGACCCGGTCGTCGACGACCCGCACGGCGGGCATCCCTGGGGCGAGGCGCGCACCGTGCGGGCCCGTATCGTCGCCTGGCTGCTGCTGGCCGGTCCGCCCGCGCTGGCCGGGCGGGTCTCCTCGCTGAAGCTGGTCGGCGTGCAGATCAGCGGCACCCTGGACCTCGCGGGCGGCACGGTGGTGCCGTATGTGGAGATGCAGCGCTGCCGGTTCGAGCGGGAGGTGCTGGTGCCGGAGGCGCGGTTCACGACCCTGCGGATGGTGGACTGCCAGGTGCCGCGCCTGGAGGCGGCCCGGGTGCACACCGAGGGCGATCTGCACCTGCCCCGCTGCCGCTTCCACAACGGCGTCCGGCTCACCGACGCGCACATCGGCACGGACCTGCTGCTCAACCAGGCGATCGTCTACCGCGACCGCTCCGGGCGCTCGATCGCCGCCGACGGCATGTCGGTCGGCCAGGACCTCCAGGCGGAGCTGCTGGAGTCGCACGGGGAGCTGAGTCTGCGCAGCGCCCAGATCGGCGTGTCGCTGAGCCTGCGCGGGGCCCGGCTGACCAACCCCTACACGCGGCTCGCGCTGAACGCGCCCCAGCTCACCGTGGGGCGCTCGCTGTACCTGACCCCGGCCGGCGTCGGCGGCCAGGCGCTGAGCGGCACGACGCCCGCGCGCGGGACGCGCATCCAGCGCTTCGAGTGCCAAGGCGGGGTGCGGCTGGACGACGGACGGTTCGGGGACGCCGTGGACCTGGAGCGGGCCCGGTTCACCTTCACGGAGGACCAGGAGCTGTCGCTGCGCCGGGTGCAGACGCCCGAGCTGCGCTTCCTCGGGGAGCGGCCGAGGCGCGGCAAGGTGGTGCTGTCCGGCGCCCGGGTGATCAACCTGGTGGACCGGGCGAGCGCCTGGCCGGATCCGGGCAACCTGCACATGGGCGGCTTCGTGTACGAGAACCTGGTGCCGCAGGGCCCGTTCCCGCTGGCCGAGCGGCTGCGCTGGGTGGCCGCGGCGACCGCCGAGTACGCCCCGGAGCCGTACGAGCGGCTGGCGGCCGTGCTGCGGGCCGGCGGGGAGGACGAGGACGCCCGCGAGGTGCTGCTGGCCAAGCAGCGCCGCCGCCGGGAGACGCTTCCGCCGGCCGCGAAGGTGCTGGGATACGTCCAGGACTGGACGGTCGCCTACGGGTACCGGCCGGGCCGGGCGGCGGTGTGGATGGCGGTGCTGTGGGCGGCGAGCTCCCTGGCCTTCGCACACGCCCCGCATCCGCCCGTCGACCGCACCGGACACCCGCCCTGGAACCCGGCGCTCCTCGCCCTCGACCTGCTGCTGCCCGTCATCGACCTGGGGCAGGCCGGACAGTGGCAGCTGCGCGGCGGCTGGCAGTGGCTGTCGGCGGCACTGATCCTGCTCGGCTGGATCCTGGCCACGACGGTGGCGGCGGGGGCGACGCGACTGCTGCGCCGGGGCTGAGCACCCCGCCCCCCTTCACCTTTACCGTCCCTTGACCCGGGGCCGTACAACTTTCCACAGGTTGCCCGAACCCTCTGGCGCAATCTGAACCAGCGGCTTTTCAATGGTCGGCACCATGGCTCTGCTGCCCCCGTTCATCCGCGCCTCCCGGTTCTCCCGGACGGCGCGGAACGCCGCCCCCCACAGCGCCGCCGGGCTCCCCGCCGACGACGAGGTGCTCCTCGACGTGCCCGACGACCGGCTCGGGCCCGCGCTGGTCGCCGCCGGCCTGGGCGCCTACGCGCCCGCCGCCGAGATGCTGGCCCACACTCGGGAACGGGCCGAGTGGGAGTACCGCGACCGGTACGTGACCCGGCTGGCGTCCTTCGCGCGCTCGCGTCCGGAGTGGTTCGAGGAGTGGGGCGCCGCCGCCCCGCGCGACCCCGACGTCCTCCTCGTCGCCGCCCAGCTCGCGGTGGCGCGCGCCTGGCAGTCACCGGCCCGGGCCGAACTGCTGCGCGAGGTGAGCCCGCTGATCACGGCGGCCGCGCAGAGCGACGTCCGCGACCCGGTGCCGTGGCGGATCGCCCTGGACCACGCGCGCGGGGCGCGGGCCGGGCACAAGTACTTCGGCGAGCTGTGGGCGGCCGCGGTCCGCCGCGCCCCGCACCACTACGGCTGCCATGTGGCCGCCAAGCGCTATCTGGCCGAGTCGTGGCACGGCTCCCACCGGGAGTGCTTCGACTTCGCCGACCGGGCCGCGCAGGACGCCCCGCCCGGTTCCCTCGTCCAGGCGCTGCCCGCGCGGGCCGCCTTCGCGTACCTCACCGACGGCTGCGGCCCCGAGGTGCCGCGCGAGCGGCTGGACGCGGCGGCCGACCGCGCCCTCGCGCTCTCCGCGCGGTTCCCCGCCGCCGACCCGTGGCCGGCCGAGATCCGCAACGTCCTGACGTACGTCCTGGTCCGGCTGGGCCGCCGCGACGACGCCCTCGCGCAGCTGCGCCTGATCGGCCCGTACGCCACCTCCTTCCCCTGGGGCCGCCTGTCGGACGACCCCCTCGGGCACTTCCTGGCCGTACGCGAGGAAGTGCGCTCGGGGCCGTCGGGGCAGACCCCGTGGCATCCGGGGAACGGGCACGGCGGACCAGCCCGCGCGCTGGACCACTAGGCTTCTGCGTCGTGACCACCGTCCGCCTGCCGCTCTTCCCCCTGAACTCGGTGTTGTTCCCGGGACTCGTGCTCCCGCTCAACGTCTTCGAGGAGCGCTATCGCGCCATGATGCGCGATCTGTTGAAGACCCCCGAGGACGAATCGCGCCGGTTCGCCGTCGTCGCCATCCGCGACGGCCACGAGGTGGCGCCCAGCGGCCCGGGGCTGCCCGACCAGACCGCGCTGCCCGAGCGCGGCCCCACGGCCGGCTTCGGGGACGACCCGGTCAAGGCGCTGCACCGCGTCGGCTGCGTGGCCGACGCGGCGACGATCCGCGAGCGGGCCGACGGCACGTTCGAGGTGCTGGCGACGGGCACGACCCGCGTGAAGCTGCTGTCGGTGGACGCCTCGGGCCCGTTCCTGACGGCCGAGCTCCAGGAGCTGCCGGAGGACCCGGGGGACGAGGCGGGCGCCCTCGCGGAAGGCGTGCTGCGGGCCTTCCGCCAGTACCAGAAGCGTCTGGCGGGCGCCCGCGAACGCTCCCTGGCCACGGGCGCGGACCTCCCCGACGACCCGTCGGTCGTGTCGTACCTGGTGGCGGCCGCGATGATGCTGGACACCCCGGCCAAGCAGCGCCTCCTCCAGGCCCCCGACACGGCCTCCCGGCTGCGGGACGAGCTGAAGCTGCTGCGCGCGGAGACGGCGATCATCCGCAGCCTGCCCTCGCTGCCCGCGTCGGACCTGACGCGAGGCCCGACGAGCCTCAACTGAAGACACCTCAAGGCAACCGAAGGCCCGAGCATGGCGAAGAAGCCGAAGAAGCAACAGCACCGAATCGGGGCGCGCGAAGCGCATGCGAACAAGGATGGTGGCGGGCGACGGGCGGGCGGCACACCCGCGACGGTGGCCCTGACGGCGGCGGGCGTGGACTTCACCGTCCACGCCTACGACCACGACCCGAGCCACCCGTCGTACGGCGAGGAAGCGGCCGAGGCGATGGGCGTCTCCCCCGACCGGGTCTTCAAGACCCTGGTCGCGGACGTCGACGGCGCCCTCACGGTGGCGGTGGTCCCGGTGGCCGGCTCCCTGGACCTGAAGGCCCTGGCGGCCGCGGTCGGCGGCAAGCGGGCGGCCATGGCCGACCCGACCCTGGCGGAACGCACCACGGGCTACGTCCGAGGCGGCATCTCCCCCCTGGGCCAGCGCAAGAGACTCCCCACGGTCCTGGACGACTCGGCCACGACCCACCCCACGATCTGCGTCTCGGCGGGCCGCAGGGGCTTGGAGGTGGAGCTGTCCCCCAAGGATCTGGCCCACCTGACGGAGGCGGTACTGTCCCCGATCGCCCGCGCATGACAGCCCGTTGGGGGTCCCCCCTCTGGGGGAGCTTGAGGACGAGGCCCTTCAAGGGCCGAAAGGGGGGTCTGGGGGCGCAGCCCCCAGGGATGGGACCGGGTAGGGGCGGCGGGGACGAAATCCCGCCCTCTATGCCACAGGCGCCCTGTACCCGTCCTCAGGCGGAGCCCCCTGCGCCTGATACGGATCGGGATCCCGAGGCCCGAACAGCGCCGTAAGTCCCAGATGGACCAGCAACCCGGCCAACGACCACGCCAGCAACGCCCCCTTCGCCCCGAGCTTCAACGGCGCCGAGAACGTCACCCCCTTGCCCGCGGCCCGCGCATGCGCCAGCACATCGGAGTCGGGCCCGAGCCACACCCCCACCCGCCATGCCAGCAGCGACCCGAGCAACCCGCCGAGCGCCAGGGCGACGACGAGCGGCACTCCCCCACGCCGCCGCCAGGCGAACACCGCCACCGCGCTCACCGCACCGAACGCCAGAGCCAGCAGCGTGAACGTTCCGTCCACCCCGATCGCCTGCTCCCCCTCGGTGTCCTTGAAGTAGACGACCCAGTTGCCCTGGACCACGTCCCCCACGAGCGGCACCTTCGGCGCCAGCCACACCCACAGCAGCCCGAGCAGCGCCCCGCTGAGCGCGACCCCCACCGTGATCACAGCGGCTTCCCGCAGTTCCGTCTTCATCCCGGGCCCGTCCTGTCCGTACGACACCTCGTGGGGCGCGGCGGCCATCCCCGCGTACCCTCCGGGCGACGGCGGCCACGCCTCGTGCGGAGACGGCCGGCGCGGGGACGGCTCGGGCGAGGACGGTACGTGCGGGGACGGCTCGTGCGGCGGCGGAGGCGGAGTCAGCGGTGCGGTCACCCTGCCATCGTGCCAGGCCCGCCTGTGCGGCGCGTCACCGGACGGCGGCCCGACGGTAAGCCCAGGTGGCGACGGCGAGCGAGACGACGCCCACGCCCGCGCACACGGCGAGGTCGCCGAGGACGAACGCCCAGTCGGGATCAGCCCCGAACGTACGCGCGAAGGCCTCGACGCCGTACGTCGACGGCAGCAGGTCGCGGGCGAAGCGCACCGCCTCCGGCATCCGGTCCGGCGGCAGCACGCCCAGCAGCAGCGCGGCCGACATGCCGAGCTGCCCCAGCACGGTGGCCAGCTCCGGCCGCGGCGCGAGCAGCCCGAAGGCCGCCCCGAGCCCGGACAGTGCGGCGCCCGCCAGCGGGATCACAGCCGCGAGCACCCACAGATGCGTCAGCGGCAGCCCGAACAGCACGCACCCGAACACGGCCGTCACCAGCGTCCCCGGCACGGTGAACGAGGCGTACGCCCCGGCCGCGCCCAGCACCACGGCCGCCGGCGGCACCGGCAGAGTCGCGTAGTGATCCAGCCCGCCGCTCGCCCGCAGCTGCCCGAAGTACTGCGCGAGCAGGTTCAGCGCGACGAAGGCGACGACCAGTACGGCCGACCCCGCGACGACGGCCTCCGCCTCGCGCCCGCCGTCCACCACGCCCCGCATCATGATCAGGATGCCGACCGACTGGAAGGTCGCCACGAACAGCAGCGGAATGCGCGCCACCCGCGCCCGGGACAGCTGCGCCCGGTACACGGCCACGAGCGACGGCCACAGCCGCGCGCGCGGCGCCAGCTCGGCGACGGCACGGTGGACCGGCTCCGTGACGGCCCCGGCGCTCCCCGGCAGAACCTCGGCGGGTACGACACTCACGTGACGTTGCTCCTCTTCCCTACGGTTCTCATACCGTCCCATACGGAGACGACCGCCCTCGCGCTCACGGCTCTCGCGCGCACGGTCCTCGCGCTCATGCCCGCACCAGCCCCTGCCGTGCCGCCCCGCCCAGCGCCAGGTAGACGTCCTCCAGGCTCGGGGTGGCCAGGGTGAAGTCGTCGAGCGCGGCGAAGGCGGCCCCGCCGGTGACGGTGGCGACGATCGCGCGGGCCTCGTCGGGGGCGAGCCGCAGCGTCCAGCGGCGCCCGGACTCCACGGCCCGCTCGCGCAGCGCGGCGACCTCGGGCACGTCCAGCGGCGCCCGCTCCCGCCACACCAGCTCGACCCGCACCTCCCCGGCGACCTGCTCCTTGAGCCCGGAGGGGGTGTCACAGGCGATGACCCGGCCCTGGTCGAGGACGGCGACCCGGTCGAGGACGGTCTCCGCCTCGATGACGTTGTGGGTGACGAGCAGCACGGTCGCCCCGCGTTCGGCCCGCCGCCGGTCCACGGCGGCCCACACGGCCCGGCGCGCGACGGGGTCCATCCCGGTGGTCGGCTCGTCCAGCACCAGCAGGGGCCGCTCCCCCACCAGCACGGCCGCGAAGCAGGCCAGCCGCCGCTGCCCGCCGGACAGCTTGCGCAGCGGCCTGCCCGCGATCGGCGTGAGGCCCAGCTCGTCGAGGACGGCGTCCCGCTCCCGGCGGGCGGCGCGCACGTCGAGGCCGCGCAGCCGTCCGGTGGTCTCGGCGGCGAGGGAGACGGTGAGTTCGTCGAGGGCGGTGGACTCCTGCCCGAGGTAGGCGAGGATCCGCGCGGCCCGCTCGGGGTGGCGCACGATGTCGTGGCCGAGGATCTCCACGCTGCCCGTGTCCGGCCGCATGAGCCCGGTCAACTGCCGGACGAGGGTGGACTTGCCGGCACCGTTCGGCCCGAGCAGCCCGAAGATCTCACCGCGCCGGATGTCCAGCCGTACGTCGTCGGTGGCCCGGACCTCGGGGGTCGCGGGGGTGCCGCGCCGGCCCCGGACCGCCGGATACGTCTTGGTCAGCCCGCGCACGGCACACACGACCTCGTCCCTGTGCCGAGTCACCGGTGCCGCGCGCGTACTCACAAGGCACGAGACTACGGGGTCGGGGACCTCCGCCCGCCGTCGGGGGCGTCCCGAGTGCCCGGTTCAGTCCCCCGCCGGGGCGTGCTCGGCCGCCGTCCGTACGTCGATCTCGCGCCAGAAGCCCGCCCGGATGGCGTACCGGTCGTGTTCGTCGATCTGGTCGTCCTTGTGGGCGAGCAGTCCGAAGCGGGCCGCGTACCGCAGCAGCTCGCCGTCGATCCGGTGCGGGATCCGCGGGTACATGCCCGACAGCTTCTGCAGATGGCCCTGGTCGCCGAGGCGTTCCATCCACCGGCGCGCGAAGACCTGCCCCACCTCGTAGGGGTCCCCGCCGACGGTGGTGATGTCCTCCTCGCGGTCGGCCCACCGCTGCTCCGCGGTGGTGAGCTGCGCGAGCGTCGGCATCGAGGCGACCTCGGAGGGCTCGGCGGCGGCGCCGGGGCGGTCGACCCAGCCCTTGTCGGAGGACCAGCGCAGGGTCGCGGTGGTGGGGTGCTGGGCGGCCCGCTCGCCCGGTGCGCGCAGGGCCGCCAGGTCCTTGGGGGTCGGGACGCCCTTGGGGGCGGGGACGCGCTCCTGCGCGCCGTTCTGGGAGGCGCCGGCCCCGGAAGGGTGCTCGGCCTCCTCGGCGGTCCGCTCGGCGGCGGGGGCGAGGCCGGAGTCGGGCAGCGGCGCGGAGAGGATCGCGGCGATCTCGGGCCGGGGCGCGGGCGGCGGGGCGCAGATCCCGCCGGTCTCCTTGGCGCGGACGGCCTTGGTGATCCACGTCCGGTCCAGGACGCGCCGCTCGTCGGCCTCGGCGACGAGGTCCTCGGACTGGTTGTAGTCGCCGTCGGCGGCCTGTACGGCCCACAGGTGGACGGCGACGCCGTGCTCCTTGGCGGCCATCATGCCGGGCAGCAGGTCGCCGTCGCCGGTGACGAGGACGACGTCGGAGCAGGCGCGGTTGCGGGCCAGTTCGGTCAGCTCGGCGTGCATGGCCGCGTCGACGCCCTTCTGGGCCCAGCGGCCGTCACTGCGGGTCAGCGCGCCCAGCCGGACCGTCACCCTGGGCATCACGCGCAGCCTGCGGTGCTCGGGCTGGGGGACGCGGTCCGGGGCGCCGTCGAACCAGTAGATGCGCAGCAGTGGCCGCTCGGTCTCGGACTCGGCCTGTTCGCGCAGGCCCTGGACGAGGGCGGCGTGATCCACGGTGATCCGGGACCGCGAGGGCTCTCCGGCAAGGAGACTGGCGGCGGCCCCCAGCAGATACCCGGCGTCCACCAGGACGATGCAGCGGTCCACACGACTCACCCTCTTTACGGGAGGTTTGCTTTGGGCTTCCTTCGAGTCTGCCCGACCTGACGGGGGTTAACGGCCCGAACTCGATCTTCGGCGTGGCGTTTGCGGCACTTGCGCTCCGACAACCCCTGTTACAGAAGGTAATTATCCGAAATGCGTCGTAAGTCAGCCTATGTGAATCTGGTCCCGTCTCTGGCCCTCAGATCCCCCCAGGAGGCAGATCACCATGGCCAAGAACAAGAAGCAGGATCGTAAACAGCCGCAGTCCGAGCGTGGTCAGCAGCAGGCCCAGCAGTCCTCGATGCAGGACCAGGCCGAGCAGCGCATCTCGCAGGTGACGCCTGCCGATGTCGCCCGCAAGGGCCGGCAGAAGCGCTTCGGCCACAACTGACGTCCGCAGGGCGGGCTGTTGCAGCCCAAGCACACCGAGGGGCGCATCCGAAACCGGATGCGCCCCTCGCGCTTGAGTCGCGTCAGCCGCTCAGTGCGTCGGCCGCTTCGTCCGTCAGCCGGCCAGGCAGGACGGGCCGAGCAGCACCTTCAGATCGCCGAACAGCGCGGGGTCGGGCTTGACCCGGTGCCGGTCCAGGCGCAGGACGGTCGTCTTCGTCGGGCCCTGGAGTTTGATCCGGACCTCGCTGTCGCCCTTGTGGTGGGTGAGGATCTCACCGAGGCGGTTGATCATCGGCGGGGTGACCCGGGTCGCCGGGATGGTGAGGATCACGGGCGCGTTGGTGCCCGCGTTCGACAGGTCCGGCACCTGGAGCTCCATGGCGACGAGCCGCGGCACGTCCTCCCGCTTGTCGAGGCGGCCCTTGACGAAGACGACGGCGTCCTCGATGAGTTGGGTCGACACGAGCTGGTAGGTCGCCGGGAAGAACATGCACTCGATGGAGCCGGCGAGGTCCTCGACGGTGGCGATCGCCCAGGCGTTGCCCTGCTTGGTCATCTTGCGCTGGAGACCGGAGATGATGCCGCCGATGGTCACCACCGCGCCGTCCGCGTGCTCACCTCCGGTGAGCTGGGCGATGCCCGCGTCGGCCTTGTCGGACAGCACGTGCTCCAGGCCGAACAGCGGGTGGTCGGAGACGTACAGACCGAGCATCTCCCGCTCCTGGGCGAGCAGATACGTCTTCTCCCACTCGTCGGTGGTGAACTCGACGTCGAGTCCGAAGCCGGGCTCGGTCGTCTCCTCCTCGCCCATGCCGCCGAAGAGGTCGAACTGCCCCTCGGCCTCCTTGCGCTTGACCGCCACCACGTTGTCGATCATCGGCTCGAACTGCGCGGTGAGGCCCTTGCGGGTGTGCCCGAGGGTGTCGAACGCGCCCGCCTTGATCAGCGACTCCGTGGTGCGCTTGTTGCAGGCGACCGCCTCGACCTTGTCGAGGTAGTCGGGGAAGGAGGCGTACTTCCCCTTGGCCCTGCGGCTCCTGATGATCGACTCCACCACGTTGGTGCCGACGTTGCGCACGGCTTCGAGGCCGAAGAGGATCACGTCGTCACCCTGGGCGGCGAAGTTGTGCACCGACTCGTTGACGTTCGGCGGGAGCACCTTGATGCCCATGCGCCGGCACTCGTTGAGATAGACGGCCGACTTGTCCTTGTCGTCCTTCACCGACGTGAGCAGTCCGGCCATGTACTCGGCGGGGTGGTTCGCCTTCAGATAGGCGGTCCAGTACGAGACCAGGCCGTACGCGGCGGAGTGCGCCTTGTTGAAGGCGTAGCCGGCGAACGGGACCAGTACGTCCCACAGGGCCTGGATGGCCTCGTCGCTGTAGCCGTTCTTCTTGGCGCCGGCCTGGAAGATGGTGAAGTTCTTCGCCAGCTCGTCGGGCTTCTTCTTGCCCATCACGCGGCGCAGGATGTCGGCCTCGCCGAGCGAGTACCCGGCGATGATCTGGGCGGCCTTCTGCACCTGCTCCTGGTAGACGATCAGGCCGTAGGTGACGGCCAGGACCTCTTCCAGGGGCTCCTCCAGCTCCTTGTGGATCGGGGTGATCTCCTGGAGCTTGTTCTTGCGGAGCGCGTAGTTGGTGTGCGAGTCCATGCCCATCGGGCCCGGACGGTAGAGCGCGGAGACGGCGGAGATGTCTTCGAAGTTGTCGGGCTTCATCAGGCGCAGCAGCGAGCGCATGGGTCCGCCGTCGAACTGGAAGACGCCGAGGGTCTCGCCGCGCTGGAGCAGTTCGAAGGTCTTCGGATCGTCGAGCGGCAGGGCCAGCAGGTCCAGGTCGATGCCCTTGTTGGACTTCACCATCTTGACGGCGTCGTCCATGATCGTCAGGTTGCGCAGGCCGAGGAAGTCCATCTTCAGCAGGCCGAGCGACTCGCACTGCGGGTAGTCCCACTGGGTGATGGTCACGCCGTCCGTGTGCCGCACCCAGATCGGGGCGTGGTCGACGATGGGCTCACTGGACATGATCACGCCGGCGGCGTGCACGCCCATCTGCCGGACCAGGCCCTCGACGCCCTTGGCGGTGTCGATGACCTTCTTGACGTCCGGCTCGTTCTCGTACATCGCGCGGATCTCGCCCGCCTCGCTGTAACGGGGGTGCGAGGGGTCGGTGATGCCGTTGAGGTCGATGCCCTTGCCGAGGACGTCGGCGGGCATGGCCTTGGTGAGCCGATCGCCCATGGCGTACGGGTAGCCCAGCACGCGCGCGGAGTCCTTGATCGCGTTCTTGGCCTTGATCTTGCCGTAGGTGCCGATCATGGCGACCTTGTCGGCGCCGTACTTCTCGGTGACGTACCGGATCACCTCGACGCGCCTGCGCTCGTCGAAGTCGATGTCGACATCCGGCATGGAGACGCGCTCGGGGTTGAGGAACCGCTCGAAGATCAGACCGTGCGGGATCGGGTCGAGGTCGGTGATGCCCATGGCGTAGGCGACGATCGAACCGGCCGCGGAGCCTCGGCCGGGGCCGACCGCGATGCCGTTCTTCTTGGCCCACATGATGAAGTCGGCGACGACGAGGAAGTAGCCCGGGAACCCCATCTGGATGATGACGTCCATCTCGTACTCGACCTGCTTCTGCCGGTCCTCGGGGACACCGCCGGGGAAGCGGCGGTCCATGCCCCGGCGGACCTCCTCCTTGAACCAGCTGACTTCGGTGAAGCCCTCGGGGATGTCGAACTTCGGCATGAGGTTCTTCGCCTCGAACATGCCGGTGGTGTCGATCTGCTCGGCGACCAGGAGGGTGTTGGCGCAGCCCTCCTGCCAGGCGTCCGAGGAGTCGATGGCGTACATCTCGTCCGTGGACTTCAGGTAGTAGCCGGTGCCGTCGAACTTGAAGCGGTCCGGGTCGGAGAGGTTCTTGCCGGTCTGGATGCACAGCAGCGCGTCGTGCGCGGTCGCCTCGTGCGCGTACGTGTAGTGCGAGTCGTTCGTCACCAGCGGCGGGATGCCGAGCTTCTTGCCGATGTCGAGGAGGCCGTCGCGGACCCGGCGCTCGATCTCGATGCCGTGGTCCATCAGCTCCAGGAAGTAGCGGTCCTTGCCGAAGATGTCCTGGTAGTCGGAGGCCGCCTTCAGCGCCTCGTCGTACTGGCCGAGGCGCAGCCGGGTCTGGAGCTCGCCGGAGGGGCAGCCGGTGGAGGCGATGAGCCCCTCGGACCACTGGGCGATGGTCTCCTTGTCCATCCGGGGCCACTTCTGCAGCCAGCCCTCGGCGTACGCGTCCGAGGAGAGCCGGAAGAGGTTGTGCAGGCCCGTCGCGTTCGCCGCCCAGATCGTCTTGTGGGTGTAACCGCCCGAACCGGAGACGTCGTCGCGCTTCTGGTGCGGCTGGCCCCACTGGATCTTGCGCTTGTTGCGCCGCGACTCGGGGGCGACATACGCCTCGATCCCGATGATCGGGGTGACGCCGGCCTTCTTCGCGGAATGGAAGAAGTCGTACGCCCCGTGCAGGTTGCCGTGGTCGGACATGGCGATATGGGTCATGCCCATCTCGTTGCACGCGTTGAACATGTCCTTCAGCCGCGCGGCACCGTCCAGCAGCGAGTACTGGGTGTGGACGTGCAGGTGCGTGAACGGCGGCTTTGACACGGCGTGGCCTCCATGGAAAACGCTCGGCGACAGGCTGGCGGACAGTCTGGGGGACAGCGTCGAAGTCTATGCCTCGGCACTGACAATCGTCGGGCACTCCCGAGTACCTTCGAGCGTTGCAAGATGACGGACGGCCGTCCGGGGGAGACGGCACATCCGTCCCACACGTCACGCTCCACCTGCACCAGGAGGCACCCAGCGATGTCGGTTTCGCAGCCAGGCGACGAGCACCGCGGCGAGGAGATCCTCGCCGTCTTCGACACCGCGTTCGGCGAGCTCCTGGCCGCCGACCCGGCCGCGTTCCGCGTGAAGTTCCGGAAGATGGCCGCCTCGGCGTTCGCGTTCTACCGGGGCACGGCGGGCCTCTTCTACTACGACCTCACTGCAAATAATCAGTTTGGGTCGAAGCGGGGCGGCCCGTTCCTGGACGAGCGCACCTCGCGCGTGTGGATCCACGGCGATCTGCACGCGGAGAACTTCGGCACGTACATGGACGCCAACGGTCGGCTGATCTTCAACGTCAACGACTTCGACGAGGCGTACGTCGGCCCCTTCACCTGGGACCTCAAGCGCCTGTCCGCCTCCCTCGCCCTCATCGGCTACGCCAAGGCGCTCGGCGACGAGCAGATCAGCGAGCTGGTGGAGGTGTACGCGGGCGCGTACCGCGAGCGCATCCACGCCCTGGCCACCGGCGCCAAGAGCGATGAGGTGCCGCCGTTCACCCTGGACACCGCCCAGGGCCCGCTGCTCGACGCGCTGCGCGACGCCCGCTCCCTGACCCGCTTCGGACTGCTGGACTCCATGACGGAGATCCGTGACTTCGAGCGCCGTTTCGCGCCGGGCGGCGGCTCCATCGAGCTGGACGCGGCGACCCGCTACAAGGTCCTCGCGGCCTTCGACGGCTATCTGGAGACGCTGCCGGAGACGTCGCTGGCCCGCCCGGACTCCTACCGGGTGAAGGACGTCGTCGGCCGCCGCGGCATCGGCATCGGCTCGGCCGGTCTGCCGTCGTACAACATCCTCCTGGAGGGCCACAGCGACGCCCTGGAGAACGATGTCGTGATCTACATCAAGCAGGCCCAGACCCCGGCCGTCTCCCGGCACATCACCGACCCGGCGATCCGGGGCTACTTCCAGCACGAGGGGCACCGCACGGTGATCTCCCAGCGCGCCCTGCAGGCGCACGCGGACCCCTGGCTGGGCTGGACCGAGCTGGACGGCGCGGGGCAGCTGGTCGCCGAGGTGTCGCCGTACGCGGTCGATCTGGACTGGGGCGACATCGACGACCCGGAGGAGATCGCGGGCGTCGTCGCCGACCTGGGCCGCGCCACGGCCACGATGCACGCGGCGGCGGACGACACCTCCGGCGAGTCCCTGGTGCCGTTCTCCACGGAGCGGGCCATCGACGCGGCGATCGCGGCCGACGAGGAGGGCTTCGCGCCCCTGCTGGTCGACTTCGCGCACGCCTACGGGGCACGCGCGCGCGCCGACCACCAGATCTTCGTCGACCTGTTCCGCAACGGCCGGATTCCCGGCCTCTGACAACAGCTCTCCAACAGTCCGCTTTCTCACAGGCACCCTTTAGGGGTCTCTTACCGGAGCGCGTGACACACTTCCTCCGCTATGGACATATCCGGGACCCGCCTCAGAGCCGTACGCGCGGCGCTGTTCACGGCACTCGTCGTGACGCTCAGCACCGCGTCGCACGTGCTGCTGTCGCGGGCTCCGCTGCCGCTCAACACGGTGGCCGCCGTCGCGGCCGCCGTGTTCGTGCTCGCGTACGCCCTCGCGGCCCGCGAGTGCGGCTTCGGGCGGATCGCCGCCCTGCTGATCCCGCTGGAGCTGGCGGCCGACACCGTCTTCACCACCGGCCAGCACGTCTGCTACGGCCGGGCCGGCGGCCCGGTCGCCGGCCCGCTGGCCTCGGTCGGCTGGGACGTGCTGTGCGGCGACGGCACGCCCGTCGGCAGCCCGCTGGCCCAGGTCACCGGCACCGACACCGACAAGCTCGGTGGTCTTCTCGCCCACGCCGACCCGGCCACCGCATGGCTGCTGCTCGCCGCGCACGTCACCGTCGGCCTGATCGCGGCCGCCTGGCTGCGCCGGGGCGAGCGTGCGCTGGCGCAGCTGCTGCGGGCGGCGACCGCGACCACCTTCCGCCCGCTGCTGCTGGCCGTGGCCGCGGTGACCGTACGACGCGCCCCGGCGGCCCGCCGCCTGCCGCGGCCCACGCGCCGTGCGACCACCGTCCGCGAGCGGATCCTCGTGCACTCCCTGGGACGGCGTGGACCGCCGTGCTCGGCCGCCGCGCTCTGAGGCGGACCCTCCGTCCGACCAGGGCCGCGCAGCTGAGCACCTGAGCTCCCCACCAGCAGTCCCCACACACACTTCCGCGCACTCCCTGTGCGCGTCCCCTTTGGAGAACACCATGAGCAAGCGGAACAGTGCGGCGGCGAAGACGGCGGCCCGCGAGCGGCTGCGCATCGAGCGCGAGCGCGAGGCCAAGCGCGCCAAGGTCAGGCGGCAGATCATCGTCGCCTGCTCGGCCGTCGGCGTCCTGGCCGCGGCCGGCGGCATAGGCTACGCCGTCGTCCAGGCCAACAAGCCCAGCTACTGGGACGAGGCGAAGGACGCCAAGGTGGTCGCCCCCGCCAACACGACGGGCACCGACGGCACCACCGTGGTCATCGGCAAGAGCACCGCGAAGAAGACCCTCAAGATCTACGAGGACCCGCGCTGCCCCGTGTGCGCGCAGTTCGAGCAGACCGTCGGCTCGACGGTGAAGAAGGACATCGACGACGGCAAGTTCAAGTTCCAGTACATCGGCGCCACGTTCATCGACAACAAGGACAACGGCGAGGGCTCCAAGAACGCGCTGAGCGCCCTGGGCGCCGCGCTGAACGTCAGCCCCGAGGCGTTCCTCGAGTACAAGACGGCGCTGTACTCGGCGAAGTGGCACCCGGACGAGTCGAGCGACGAGTTCAAGGACGACGCCTACCTCATCAAGGTCGCGAACACCGTCACCGCGCTGAAGAACAACACCAAGTTCCAGGACGCGGTCAAGAAGGGCACCTACGACGCCTGGGCGATGGCCATGTCGAAGACCTTCGACACCAACAAGGAGGGTGTGAAGGGCACGCCGGGCTTCGTCATGGACGGCAAGCAGCTCAACAACGGCACCCCGCTGCTGACGGTGGCCGACTTCGACAAGGTGGTGGGCGAGGCCCTCAAGGGCTGACGCCGACGGGGAACCCAGCCGCCGCGTGAAGAGCGGGCGAACTTTTCGAGTTCGCCCGCTCCCGGCACATACCGATCAGTAACCTGATCGGTCGTGACCAGTCGACACAGATCACCCGAGGCGCCCCAGGGCCCCAACTCCCTTTCGCCCCGCCGCCGTACGGTCGTCAAGGCCGCGGCGGCGACCGCGGTTCTGGCCGGCCCGCTCGCCGCCGCGCTCCCGGCCCGCGCAGCCGCGGACACTCCGGCCTTCCTGCACGGCCTCGCCTCCGGCGATCCGCTGCCCGACGGCGTGCTGCTGTGGACCCGCGTGACGCCCACCGCCGAGGCGATACCCGGCTCCGGACTCGGCCCCGACACCGAGGTGAGCTGGGTCGTCGCCAAGGACAAGGCGCTGACGAACATCGTGGCCAAGGGCTCCACCACCGCCTCGGCCGCGACCGACCACACCGTCAAGGCCGACATCCGGGGCCTCGCGCCCGCGACCGACTACTACTTCCGCTTCTCGGCCGGCGGCGCCGACTCCCCGGTGGCGCGCACCCGCACCGCGCCGGCGGCGGACGCGGCCGTGCCCTCCTTGCGCTTCGGCGTGGTCTCCTGCGCCAACTGGGAGGCCGGCTACTTCTCCTCGTACCGCCACCTCGCGGCCCGCGGCGACCTGGACGCCTGGCTGCACCTCGGCGACTACATCTACGAGTACGGCACCGGCCAGTACGGCGCCCGCGGCACCGTCGTCCGGCAGACGGCGCCCACGCACGAGATCCTCACGCTCGCCGACTACCGCACCCGGCACGGCAAGTACAAGACCGACCCGGACCTTCAGGCCCTGCACGCCAAGGCGCCGGTCGTCGCGATCTGGGACGACCACGAGTTCGCCAACGACGCCTGGTCGGGCGGCGCGGAGAACCACACCGAGGGCGCCGAGGGCGCCTGGTCGGCCCGTCAGGCGGCCGCCAAGCAGGCCTACTTCGAGTGGATGCCGGTCCGCCCCGCCCTCGCCGGCACCACCTACCGGCGGCTGCGTTTCGGCAAGCTCGCCGACCTGTCCCTGCTGGACCTGCGTTCGTTCCGCTCGCAGCAGGTCAAGGTCGGCAACGGCACCGTCGACGACCCGGACCGCACGATCACCGGCCGCGCCCAGCTCGACTGGCTGAAGGCCGGGTTGAAGGCGTCCGACACCACCTGGCGGCTGGTCGGCAACTCGGTGATGATCTCGCCGTTCGCCATCGGTTCGCTCTCCGCCGACCTGCTCAAGCCGCTCGCCAAGCTGCTCGGGCTGCCGCAGGAGGGCCTGGCCCTCAACACCGACCAGTGGGACGGCTACACCGACGACCGCCGCGAACTCCTCGCCCATCTGCGCTCGAACGCCATCGGCAACACCGTCTTCCTGACCGGTGACATCCACATGGCGTGGGCCAACGACGTGCCGGTGGACGCGGGCACCTACCCCCTGTCGGCGTCGGCCGCCACGGAGTTCGTGGTCACCTCGGTGACCTCCGACAACCTCGACGACATCGTCAAGGTCCCCGAGGGCACCCTGACCGCGCTGACCTCGCCGATCATCCGGGCGGCCAACCGGCACGTCCACTTCGTGGACACCGACCGGCACGGCTACGGCGTCCTGGACATCACCGCCGAGCGCGCGCAGATGGACTACTACGTCCTGTCCGACCGCACGAAAGCCGACGCGACCTCGGCCTGGGCCCGTTCGTACCGCACGCGCACCGGCACACAGAAGGTCGAGCGCACCTACGACCCGGTGTAGAGGTGTGGCCCGCCGCCCCGGTGCGGCGGGCCGCTACAGCGAGTCGAGGAAGCCGAGTGCCACCCGCCAGGTGGCCTCGGCGGCCTCCTCGTCGTAGTCGGGCAGGTCGGGGTCGGTGTACAGATGCCCGGCGCCCGCGTACCGGTAGATCTCCACATCGGCGCCGGCTCTGCCCATCTGCAGATACCAGGCGCTCAGCCAGTCGTCCGTCTCGAACTGGTCCGGCTCCGCGACATGCAGCTGCACCGGCAGGTCGTCCACCGAGACGTTCGGCGCGAGGTCCGAGGTGCCGTGCAGGAGCAGCAGGCCCCGCGCCTTGTCGTCGCCGAGGGCGAGGGTCTGCGCGATCGACGCGCCCAGCGAGAACCCCGCGTACACGAGCCCACGCTCCGAATAGGGCGCGGCGGCCAGGACGGCTCTCTTCAACAGCTCGTCCTTGCCGATCTCCTCGTTGTGGGCCATGCCCTCCTCGACCGTGTCGAACGTGCGCCCCTCGAAGAGGTCCGGCGTCCACACCTCGTGCCCGGCGGCACGCAGCCGGTCCGCCGCCGCACGCACCGCGGGCCGAAGGCCATAGGTCGAGTGAAAGAGCATGATGTTCATGCGCCCATGGTGCCAGCCTGCACTGACAACGCCGTGCGTGCGCCTCTTCACAGAAGTCGCATGTTCAAGGTCCCGCCCGTCCGGTTACGTTCGAAGGCATGGAGAACCTGCTCCGCCCCGTGATCGTGGTCGGCGGTTCGGTCGTGCTGACAGTCCTCATCGGCTGGGCCACCGACCGTCTGCTGTCCAAGGCCGACCTGCGCCACCCCGAGACCCCGATGTGGGGTCTGCTGCGCCGTGGCCGCATCCCGTACCAGCTCGTGCTGTGCGCGGCGATGCTGAGAGGGTCCTACGACGCCGCGCAGATGCTTCAGGACCATCGGACCGGCATCGGCCAGGCCCTCACCCTGGTGCTGATCGGCTCGGCGGCGTGGCTGGTGATCCGGATCGCGGCGGCGATCGTGGAGACGTCGTACTCGCGCTATGCGCGCATGCACCGCGATCCCGCACGGGTGCGACGGGTGCGGACCCAGGTGTCGCTGATCATGCGAGTGGTGGCGGCCGTCGTCGGCGTGGTGGCCGTGGCCGCGATGCTGCTGACGTTCCCCGCCATGCGCGCCGCGGGCGCCTCGCTGCTGGCCTCGGCCGGCATCCTCGGCGTCGTCGCCGGTGTGGCCGCCCAGTCGACGCTGAGCAACATGTTCGCCGGGCTGCAGATCGCCTTCGGCGACATGGTGCGCATCGGCGACACCGTGGTGGTGGACGGCGAGTGGGGCACGGTCGAGGAGATCACCCTGACCTTCCTGACCGTCCGCACGTGGGACGAGCGCCGGATCACCATGCCGGTGTCGTACTTCACCTCGAAGCCGTTCGAGAACTGGTCGCGCGGCACCCCGCAGATGACCGGCATCGTCTACTTCCACGTCGACCACACGGCGCCGATCGAGGCGATGCGCGAGAAGCTGCGCGACATCCTGCGCGAGTGTCCCGCCTGGGACGGCCGCGCCTGCGGCCTGGACGTCACCGACACCACCCCGAACACGATGCAGGTGCGGGCCCTGGTCACGGCGAAGGACGCCGACGACATCTGGACGGTGCGGGTCACGGTCCGCGAGCAGATGGTCCGCTGGCTGGCCCGGGAGCACCCCTACGCGCTCCCCAGGGTCAACACGGCCGACGCGACGCCACCGCCGGGCGGACGCCTCCCGGCCCAGTCCTCCTCCCGGGACGGTGCCGCCTCCCCGGACGGGGCCGTCCGCCACGGGTGAGGCGAGCCGGCTCGGGGACCGGGGACCGGGGTCACCGCAGGCTGCGGACGTCCAGATGCCGCAGCACCCGGTCCACGATCTCCGGATCCGCGCCCGGCTCGCTCCGCGCCGCCACCACCTCGTGCCGCGCCGCGCTCAGCATCTCCCCCTGGATCCGCCGCACCCGCTTCAGCCGCCGCACCCGGTGCTCGTGCGCCTCCCGCCGCTCGTCCTCCCCGACGTCCGGGCTGATCCGCAGCCCGATGTCGAAGGCCCGCCGCAGCATCTGCTCGGACAACTCCTCCGGCAGCTCCTCCTCGGCCTCGATCTCCCGCAGCCGCCGCTTCGCCGCCTTCGCGGCCCGCACCGCGAGCTCCTTCTCGAACTCCTTCTCGTGGTCGGCGTCCGACTGCACATCGAGCCGCTTGACCAGCCACGGCAGGGTCAGCCCCTGAAGGATCAGCGTCGCCATGATCACGCCGAACGCGATGAAGACGATCTCGTCCCGGTCGGGAAAGGCGCCCCCGTCCTCGGTCTTCAGCGGCACGGCCAGCGCCAGCGCCACCGACGCCACCCCGCGCATCCCGGACCACCACATGACGACGGTCTCCCGCCAGCTCATCGGAATGTCCTCGTCGTGGTCCCGCCGGGCGTGCAGCCGCTTCGTCAGCCAGGTGGCCGGCATCAGCCACAGCAGCCGTACGACGACGACCACGGCCACGATGACGCCCGCCCAGCCCAGCATCTCCCCCCAGCGCCCGGACGCCGTGCGGATCGCGTTGTGCAGCTCCAGGCCGATCAGGCCGAACGCGACGCCCGTGACGAGGGTGTCGATGATGTCCCAGAAGGTGTGACCGGCCAGCCGGGTCAGCACGTCGTCGGGGTCGGTGGCGTACTCCGCGAGGAACATCGCGGTGGTCAGCACGGCCAGCACCCCGGACCCGTGGAACTCCTCCGCCAGCACGTACGAGGCGTACGGCACCAGCAGCGTCAGCCCGATCTGCAGGGTCGTGTCGCCGAGCACGTCCAGCAGCCTGTTCGCGCCCCAGCCGAGCGCGACGCCCACGGCCACCGCCACCACGGCGGACAGCACCAGGTCGAGCCCGGCCCGCCACGGTGAGAACGTCCCGCTCACGGCCGCGGCGATCGCGACGTGGTACAGCACGATGGCCGTCACGTCGTTGAACAGCCCCTCGCCCTCCAGGATGGACACCAGCCGGCGGGGCAGCCCGAGCTGTCCGGCCACGGCGGTGGCGGCGACGGGGTCGGGCGGTGCGACCAGCGCCCCGAGCGCGACGGCCGCGGCGACCGGCAGTCCCGGCACGATCGCGTGGGCCACGGCCGCCACGCACACCGTCGTGACGAACACCAGCGCCACGGCGAGCAGGATGATCGGCCGCACGTTCGCCGCGAACTGCCGCCAGGAGGTCCGCCGTACCGCCGCGTACAGCAGGGGCGGCAGCAGAAGGGGCAGGATGAGGTCCGGCGGGATGTTCACGTTGGGCACGAAGTCGAGCACCGCGAGAACGATCCCGAGCAACGTCATCAGCACCGGCGCGGGCAGCCCCAGCCGGTCGCCGAACGGGACGCTCACCACGGCCCCGAGCAACAGGATGAACAACAGGGCCAACTGATCCACGGTCAGGCTCCGGGGTCTAGACGATCAAGAGCATCCAGACCTCAAGCGTCGCACGGCCACCGGGGGCTACAGCGAACGCCGCATTGACCTGTGCGCGATCCCCGCCTCCAGGTCCTCCGGCCCGTACGCCACGTACCCCAGCCGCTCGTAGAAGCCCAGTGCGTGCGTCTGCGCGTGCAGGTCCACGGCCCTGAGCCCACGCGCGTGTGCCGCTTCCTCGATGGCCCGCACCAGCGCCACCCCCACGCCCAGCCCGCGCGCCTCGCACCTCACGGCGAGCCGCCCCAGCGAGCCCACCGACGGATCGCCGCCGGTCCTGGCCGCGGCCGCCTCGCCGTACAGCAGCCGCCCGGTCCCGAGCGGCAGGCCGTCCTCCCCCACCGCCAGCACATGCACGGCGCCGGCGTCATGCGCGTCGTACTCCAGGTCCTCCGGCACGCCCTGCTCGCCGACGAAGACCTCCTTGCGCACCGCGAAACACGCCTCGCGGTCGGCGGGGTCCTCGGCGACGCGCACCGTGTACGCGCGCGGGGTGCTCATCCGTAGGTCTCCTCGCGAACCTGGTCCAGCGCCTTCCGCAGATCCTCGGGGTAGTCGCTGGCGAACTCCGCCCACTCCCCGTCCCCGGGGTGCTCGAAGCCCAGCCGGACGGCGTGCAGCCACTGCCGGGTCAGCCCCAGCCGCTTGCCGAGCGTCGGGTCGGCGCCGTACGTCAGGTCACCGACGCAGGGGTGGCGGTGGGCGGCCATGTGGACGCGGATCTGGTGTGTACGGCCCGTCTCCAGCTTCACGTCCAGCAGGGAGGCCGCGCGGAACGCCTCGATCAGGTCGTAGTGCGTGACGGAGGGCTTGCCCTCGGCCGTGACCGCCCACTTGTAGTCGTGCTGGGGGTGTCGGCCGATGGGCGCGTCGATTGTGCCGCTCGTCGGGTCGGGGTGGCCCTGGACGAGCGTGTGGTAGCGCTTGTCGACCGTGCGCTCCTTGAACTGGCGCTTCAGTGACGTGTACGCCCGCTCCGACTTGGCGACCACCATCAGACCGGACGTGCCGACGTCGAGGCGGTGCACGATGCCCTGGCGCTCGGCGGCGCCGGAGGTGGAGATGCGGTAGCCGGCCGCGGCGAGCCCGCCGATGACGGTGGGCCCGCTCCAGCCCGGCGACGGGTGCGCGGCCACGCCGACCGGCTTGACGATCACGACGACGTCCTCGTCGTCGTGCACGATCTCCATGCCCTCGACCGGCTCGGCCACGATCTGCACGGGCGCGGGGGCCTGCGGCATCTCGACCTCCAGCCAGGCCCCGCCGCTCACCCGCTCGGACTTCCCGACCACCGAGCCGTCGACCGAGACCTTCCCCGCCGCGGCGAGCTCAGCGGCCTTGGTGCGGGAGAAGCCGAACATGCGGGAGATGGCGGCGTCGACGCGCTCGCCCTCCAGGCCGTCCGGCACGGGCAGGGTACGGATCTCGGGAATCGTGCTCACCCGTCGAGTATGCCGGACGGGTCGGACACCCCCGAACGCACGCTCAGTCCTTGTGGACGGTGCCGTCCGGGTCCAGCCCCTTGAAGGACAGCAGCACGATCAGGATTCCGCCGCACACGATCGCCGAGTCGGCGAGGTTGAAGACCGCGAAGTGCTTCGGTGCGATGAAGTCCACGACCGCGCCCTCGAAGACGCCCGGCGCACGGAAGATCCGGTCGGTGAGGTTGCCCAGCGCGCCGCCCAGCAGCAGGCCCAGCGCGATCGCCCAGGGCAGGCTGTAGAGCTTGCGGGCGAGCCGGGCGATCACCACGATCACGGCCGCGGCGATCACCGTGAAGATGATGGTGAAGGCCTCCCCGAAGCCGAAGGCCGCGCCCGCGTTGCGGATGGCCTCGAACTTCAGCCAGTCACCGACGATCTCGATCGGTGCGTGGTGCTCCAGCTTGGCGACCACGATCATCTTGCTGACCAGGTCGAGTACGTACGCGAACGTGGCCACGGCGAAGAGCACGGCGATCCGGCGCTTGCCCCTGGGCCGTGCCTCGGTGCTCTCCTGCTCGCCCGGGCCGGATGACTGCTCCGGCTCGGACCCCGCCTCTGGGGTGTCCGGCGTACCGATGACGCGCTCCGCCTCTGCCACGTGAGTCCCTCAACTTAGGTACCTGACTGAGGACGAGGGTACGGCACGCCCCCCGACAGCCAGGAGATCAGTACCGGCGCTCTTGCTTCTGTTTGCACTCGACGCACAGCGTGGCCCGCGGGAAGGCCTGCATCCGGGCCTTGCCGATGGGTTTGCCGCAGTTCTCGCACAGCCCGTAGGTACCGGCGTCCAGCCGTTCCAGGGCGTGCTCGGTCTGGATCAGCATCTCGCGCGCGTTGGCGGCCAGCGCCAGTTCGTGCTCGCGGGTGATGTTCTTCGTCCCGGTGTCCGCCTGGTCGTCGCCGGCGCCGTCCCCCGAGTCCCTCATCAGCCCCGCCAGGGCCGTCTCGGACGAGGCGAGCTCCGCCCGCAGCCGCGCCTGCTCGGACTCGAGGTCCGTGCGGGCCTCCTCGACCTCCTCGGGCGTCCACGGCTCCTCGCCGGGGCGCACCGCGAGCTCGCCCGGCTCCACCGCGGCGAGGCGTGCCTTGGGGACGGCGGTCTTCGCCGCCGTGGCCGTACCCGGAGTCTTCTTCGCAACCACTGTCGTGGCTCCCGTCTGCTCCGCGGCCGAGGCCGCGCCCACCTTCTTGGCCGTGCTCTTCCTGCCCGCGCTCGCCGCGGCCACGCCCTTGGCACCACCGATCTTCTTGTCGGCGGTGGCCTTCTTCGCGGCCGGCTTCTTCGCGGCCGCCTTCCCGACCGGCCTCGCCCTCCCGACGGGTTCCGCCGCCTTCTCCACAGGTCTTCGGTCCGCCGCCTTCTTGACCACCGCCTTCCTGGCCGCCGCCTTCTTCGCGGTCGTCTTCTCGGGTGCCGCCTTCTTCGTCCCCGTGACGGCGGACGACCGCACCGTCTTCACGGCCTTGGCGTCCTTGGCGTCCTTGGCCGCGCCGCCGGAGGCACCCCTGGACCTGCCGGATGCCGACTGCTGTACGGCGGTCTTCTTCGCCACCATGGCCGCGGCCCCTTCACATATTGTGATCTTGCACGCGAATCGTGCTGGGACGATAAATCGACTTGGAGCCCGCGGCAACGGGGCGCACCGCCCGATTCGCCCGCCTCGCGCACGCCACGCGGCAAGCCTGCATGCGTTGTGCCCAGCTCCCCGCCGGGTAATCCGCCGATCCGGGCATCCCGGAATGCGAACACGCGTATCTCCACATAGAGCCACCATTCGGGGCATCCCGGACCTGCCTATGCCCCGCGCCCGACGGCCCCGTAAACCGGTCGGCTGCTGTCGTCGGGGAGCCGTACACTGGGCGGAGCGAAAAGCGTGGATGGGGACGAGTAGCGGCGTACGCAGCCCAGAGCGACCCGGGGACGGTGGAAGCCCGGGGGCGAGCGCGACGTGAAGATCACCCCGGAGCCGCCGGAAGAAGACCCTCCCCGGGTTGGTAGAACCGGCATCGCGACCCCAATGAGGGGGCTCACCGGCGCGTAGAGCGCACCGGAGGGCCAAGGAGGGTGGTACCGCGGGAGCGCGCCGCACACGGCGTAGACAGACAACAAGGCTCTCGTCCCTCCGACGGAAGGCAGTACGTCCGCCGGAGGAAGATCGATGACGCAGTACCGCCAGGTGCCCGCCCAGGTCGACCTGCCCGCCCTCGAGCACGCGGTGCTCGACTTCTGGCGCGAGCAGAAGATCTTTGCCAAGAGCCTGGAGCAGTCCGAGGGCCGCCCCGAGTGGGTGTTCTACGAGGGCCCGCCCACCGCCAACGGCATGCCGGGCGCCCACCACATCGAGGCACGCGTCTTCAAGGACGTCTTCCCCCGCTTCCGCACCATGCGCGGCTACCACGTGGCCCGCAAGGCCGGCTGGGACTGCCACGGCCTCCCGGTGGAGCTGGCGGTCGAGAAGGAACTCGGCTTCAGCGGCAAGAAGGACATCGAGGCCTACGGCATCGCCGACTTCAACGCCAAGTGCCGCGAGTCCGTGCTCCGCCACACCGACGCCTTCTCCGAGCTGACGACCCGCATGGGCTACTGGGTCGACCTCGACGACGCCTACGTCACGATGGACCCCGCGTACATCGAGTCGGTCTGGTGGTCGCTCAAGGAGATCTTCGGCAAGGGCCTGCTGGTCCAGGACTACCGCGTCGCCCCCTGGTGCCCGCGCTGCGGCACCGGCCTCTCCGACCACGAGCTGGCCCAGGGCTACGAGACGGTCGTCGACCCCTCCGTGTACGTCCGTTTCCCCCTCACCTCCGGTCCGCTCGCCGATGAAGCCGCCCTCCTGGTGTGGACGACGACCCCCTGGACACTGGTCTCCAACACGGCCGTGGCCGCGCATCCCGACGTGACCTACGTCGTAGCGACCGACGGCGAGGAGAAGCTCGTCGTCGCCGAGCCGCTTCTCGCCAAGGCGCTCGGCGAAGGCTGGGAGACCACCGGCCAGACCTTCACCGGCGCCGAAATGGAGCGCTGGTCCTACCAACGTCCGTTCGAGCTCGTGGAGTTCCCGGCCGACGTCGAAACGCACTACGTGGTCAACGCCGAGTACGTCACCACCGAGGACGGCACGGGTCTGGTCCACCAGTCCCCCGCCTTCGGTGAGGACGACCTCAAGGTCTGCCGCTCCTACGGCCTGCCGGTGGTGAACCCGGTGCGCCCGGACGGCACCTTCGAGGAGTCCGTACCGCTGGTCGGCGGCGTCTTCTTCAAGAAGGCGGACGAACAGCTCACCGAGGACCTTCAGCAGCGCGGCCTCCTCTTCAGGCACATCCCGTACGAGCACAGCTACCCGCACTGCTGGCGCTGCCACACCGCGCTCCTCTACTACGCGCAGCCGTCCTGGTACATCCGCACCACAGCCGTCAAGGACCGCCTCCTCCAGGAGAACGAGAAGACCAACTGGTTCCCGGACACGGTCAAGCACGGCCGGTACGGCGACTGGCTGAACAACAACATCGACTGGGCGCTCTCCCGCAACCGCTACTGGGGCACCCCGCTGCCGATCTGGCGCTGCGAGGACGACCACCTCACCGTCGTCGGCTCGCGCGCGGAGCTCACCGAACTGACCGGCGCCGACCAGTCGCAGCTGGACCCGCACCGCCCGTTCATCGACGCGGTCACCTTCGCGTGCCCCCAGGACGACTGCGGGCGCACGGCCACGCGCGTGCCGGAGGTCATCGACGCCTGGTACGACTCGGGTTCCATGCCGTTCGCGCAGTGGGGCTACCCGTACAAGAACAAGGAACTCTTCGAGTCCCGCTACCCGGCGCAGTTCATCTCCGAGGCCATCGACCAGACCCGCGGCTGGTTCTACACGCTGATGGCGGTCGGCACCCTGGTCTTCGACGAGTCGTCGTACGAGAACGTCGTCTGCCTCGGCCACATCCTCGCCGAGGACGGCCGCAAGATGTCCAAGCACCTGGGCAACACCCTCGAGCCGATCCCGCTGATGGATCAGCACGGTGCCGACGCGGTCCGCTGGTTCATGGCGGCCGGCGGCTCGCCCTGGGCGGCCCGCCGGGTGGGCCACGGCACCATCCAGGAGGTCGTCCGCAAGACGCTCCTCACCTACTGGAACACGGTCGCCTTCCAGGCCCTGTACGCCCGCACGTCCGGCTGGGCGCCCAGTGGGGCCGACCCGGCCCCGGCTGAGCGGCCCGTCCTGGACCGCTGGCTGCTGTCCGAACTCCACGCCCTCACCGACCAGGTGACGCAGGCTCTGGAGAGCTACGACACCCAGCGGGCCGGCAAGCTGCTCTCGGCGTTCGTCGACGACCTGTCCAACTGGTACGTGCGCCGCTCCCGGCGCCGCTTCTGGCAGGGCGACAAGGCCGCGCTGCGCACCCTGCACGAGGTCGTCGAGACGGTCACCAAGCTGATGGCACCGCTGACGCCGTTCATCACCGAGCGGGTCTGGCAGGACCTGATCGTGCCGGTCACCCCGGGCGCCCCGGAGTCGGTCCACCTCTCCTCCTGGCCGGCGGCCGACCTCGCCGCCATCGACCCGGAGCTGTCGAAGCAGATGGTCCTGGTCCGCCGCCTGGTGGAGCTGGGACGCGCCACGCGTGCGGAGTCGGGCGTCAAGACGCGCCAGCCGCTGTCCCGGGCGCTCATCGCGGCCACCGGCTTCGACGCCCTCTCCCCCGAGCTGCACACGCAGATCACGGAGGAGCTGAACGTCGAGTCCCTGGCGTCCCTGTCGGAGGTGGGCGGCAGCCTGGTGGACACCACCGCCAAGGCCAACTTCCGGGCCCTGGGCAAGCGGTTCGGCAAGCGCGTGCAGGACGTGGCCAAGGCCGTCGCGAACGCCGACGCGGCCGCGCTGTCCCTCGCCCTGCGCGAGGGCACGGCGTCCGTGGACGTGGACGGCGAGACCGTCGCCCTCGCCCCCGACGAGGTGATCATCACGGAGACCCCGCGCGAGGGCTGGTCGGTCGCCTCCGACTCCGGTGCCACGGTCGCCCTGGACCTGGAGATCACCGAGGAACTGCGCCGGGCCGGCCTGGCCCGTGACGCGATCCGGCTGATCCAGGAGGCCCGCAAGAACAGCGGCCTCGACGTCGCCGACCGCATCGCGCTGCGCTGGACCGCGACGGACCCGGCGACCGTCGACGCGCTCGCCGGTCACTCGGCCCTGATCGCCGACGAGGTCCTCGCCACGGACTTCGCCCAGGGGGAGGCCGACGACGCCTACGGCGCCCCGTTCACCGACGAGAGCCTGACGCTGACGTTCCGCCTGCGCAAGGCATAACGGCGACGAGAAGGGCCCGGTCCCCTGGGGAACCGGGCCCTTCGACATCTCAGGCCCACATCCCCGGTCGACATCTCCGGTGACTTCGTCAACATCGTCAACACGCGTAAAAAGGGCGGGACCCCGGATCGAAAATCCGGGGTCCCGCCCTTTGAACGCTGCCGACGCCTAAGGCGTACTACTGGCCGTCAGTTGTCGTCCTCGTCGATGAGGAAGCCGCGCATCGGCGAGGGAGCCTGGCCCATCGGGGAGGGGCCCTGCGGCCGCACCGGCGCCATCGGCTGCGTCATGGCCGGGGACATCTGCTGCTGGCCGCCGTAGGACGGAGCGGCCGGGCTCGGCGCGCCCATGCCCGGGTTGCCGCCGTAGGACGGGGCGCTCGCGCCGGCCGGAGCCATCGAGGGCGCCGGGGACGGCGGCAGGGAGGCCGTGGCCGGAGTGCGCGGCGGGGCGAGCGAGTCGTCCGCCTGGGTCTCCAGCTGACGCAGCTGCGACTCGAGGTAGGACTTCAGCCGCGTGCGGTACTCGCGCTCGAAGCCACGCAGGTCCTCGACCTTGCGCTCCAGCGTCGCGCGGGCGGACTCCAGGGAGCCCATGGCGACGCGGTGCTTCTCCTGGGCGTCCCGCTCCAGGGCGTCGGCCTTGGCACGGGCGTCACGCTCGAGACCCTCGGCACGCGAACGCGCCTCACCGACGATCTTGTTGGCTTCGGAGCGGGCCTCGGCGATCGCCTGGTCGGCGGTCTGCTGAGCCAGCGAGAGGACACGGGCGGCGCTGTCGCCACCGGGGCCCTGACCGGGGCCGCCCATAGGACCGCCCATGGGGCCGCCCATCGGACCACCCATCTGCTGCTGCATGGGGGGCTGGCCGCCCATCGGACCCTGACCCATGGGGCCCTGGCCCATCGGACCCTGGCCCATCGGACCGGGACCCTGGGGACCGCCCTGACCACCGCCGGGACCGGCGGGCAGCTGCGGGGCACCGCTCGGCAGCTGGGGCGGGCCACCCATGGGGCCACCCATCTGCTGCTGCGGCGGGCCCGATATGCCGGCGGGCACCGGGCCGCCGGGACCTCGCATGCCCTGCTGCGGCATCCCCTGCTGGGGCATGCCCTGCTGCGGCATGCCCTGCTGCTGCATACCGCCCTGCTGCATGCCGCCCTGCTGCATACCGCCTTGCTGCATGCCCTGCTGCGGCATGCCACCTTGCTGCTGCATGCCGCCCTGCTGCTGGTCCTGCTCCGGAGGCTTGCGCATGTTCTGCTGGTTCTGGGCAGCAGCACGCGTCGCCGCGGCCAGTTTGGCGCGCAGGTCCTCGTTCTCCCGGAGCAGGCGGGTCAGTTCGGCTTCGACCTCGTCGAGGAAGGCATCGACCTCGTCCTCGTCATAGCCTTCTCGGAGGCGGACGGTCGTGAACTGCTTGTTCCGCACGTCCTCGGGGGTCAACGGCATCTCTTCACCTCAACGTAGTCGTCGGCATCGGCAAGACGGTAGTTCACATCGCTCACAGCCGGCTCACGATCGAGATCAGGATGTAGACGATGATCATCAGTACGAAGAAGGACAGGTCGAGCGCCACGCCCCCGAGACGCAACGGCGGGATTACCCGCCGCAGAAGCTTGAGCGGTGGATCGGTGACAGTGTAGGTGGCCTCCAGAACGACCACCATCGCCTTGCCGGGCTGCCATGAGCGGGCGAACTGGAAGACGTAGTCCATGACCAACCGGAAGATGAGCACGATGAGGAAGACCATCAGCGCGATGTAGACGACATCCAGGACCACGCTCATGTTCGGTGCTTCCCTCTCCCCTGTTCCGTGCTGCTGATCTGTACTGCTCTGTACTGCTTTTCCGGTCTTGCGTCTCAGCTCTGGTTGAAGAACCCGCCCTCTGCGATGCGGGCCTTGTCCTCCGCCGTGACATCGACGTTAGCAGGCGACAACAGGAACACCTT
Organism: Streptomyces sp. NPDC050121; assembly: GCF_044460385.1. Classification (NCBI taxonomy): domain Bacteria; kingdom Bacillati; phylum Actinomycetota; class Actinomycetes; order Kitasatosporales; family Streptomycetaceae; genus Streptomyces; species Streptomyces sp. NPDC050121. Next base: position 104,622 of record NZ_JBITJV010000029.1, read on the forward strand.
CTGCGTCACCCGCTCGATGCTGCCGTGAAGACCAAACACCAAACCGGCCGCAAAGTCGACAAGTCGCTTCGCGTCTGTGTCATCCATCTCAGTCAGATTCATGATCACCGGGGTGCCCTCACGGAAGTGTTCCCCGATGGTACGGGCCTCGTTGTAGGTCCGGGGGTGAAGCGTGGTGATCCGGTACGGCTCTCGTTCCGACACGACCTTGGGCATGATCACCGGTGCGTTCTTCTCCAGGGACTGACGTTCTTGTGTGATGGATGCCACGGGCGCGATCCGCGCCGGACGCCCGGATTCCGCGGCGAGCGAAGCCGACCGGGCCACCGGCTCACGGGGGGCGGGCGGCTGTACGGTTCGCACCTCTTCGTCCCTTTGGGACGGATGTGCACTGTGGGACTGGTGGGCCGGCTCGTGCCGCCGGTGGTCCCGCTCGGGCTCGGGATCGAGCTCGGGTTCGAAGTCGTCGTCGGGATCGAATCCCCGGCCGTCGTACCCATCGTCCTCCACGAGGCCGAGGTAGACCGCCATCTTGCGCATCGCGCCGGCCATGCTCTGAGTCCTCCGCTCTGTGGTGGATCGACTTTCGACTGCCAAGTCCCGCGATCCACGTGGCCGTTATACCCGCCTTTCGGCGGTAATGACCATATTTTCTGCTGTGGTCCGACTTCCTGGCGACGTTACCCGAGCCTGGGGCGGACTCCGAGTACCGCGGTGCCTACGCGTACATGTGTCGCTCCGGCCGCCACGGCCTCCTCGAGGTCCGCACTCATCCCTGCCGACACCATGTTCGCAGCCGGATGGGCTCGGCGCAGGTCAGTCGACAAATCCATCAACCGCCCGAACGCCGCTCGTTGGCGCCCCGCGTACTCCCCGGTCAGGGGTGCGACGGTCATCAGTCCGTCGAGTCGCAGCCCCGGGGAGCCGGCGACCAGAGCGGCCAGCTCCTCGACGCCGCCGGGGGCCACGCCACCCCGCTCACCCCGCTCGCTGTCCCCGGCATCGAGGGCCACCTGGATCAGGCAGCCCACCTCGCGCGCGGCGCGCACGGCCTCCTTCGACAGGGCCGTCACCAGCCTGGCGCGGTCGACCGACTGCACGACATCCGCGTAACCGACCACGGATCGCACCTTATTGGTCTGCAACTGGCCGACGAAGTGCCACTGAAGGGGCAGGTCCGAGCAGTCGGCGGCCTTGGGCGCCGCGTCCTGGTCCTTGTTCTCGGCGACATGGCGCACGCCGAGTTCCGACAGGATCCGCACATCGCTCGCCGGGTAGGTCTTGGTGACCACGATCAGGGTCACCTCCTCCCGCCCCCGCCCGGCGGCCGCGCACGCGGCGGCGATGCGCTCCTCCACCTTCGCCAGATTTCCGGCGAGTTCATCCTTACGGTCCGTCATGTCCGATCAGTCCAGCCAGACATATCCCGCGAGTCGCCCCGTGGTGCGATCGCGGCGGTACGAGAAGTGGTCCTCCGACTCCCGGGTGCACACCGGCGACCGCTCCCGGTCGTGCACTCCGAGCCGGTCGAGCTGCGCGTGCACCCCGGCGGTGACGTCGACGGCGGGCGTGCCCCAGCTTGTCTCGGCGTGCGCCGCAGGCTCCACGGCGGCCACCTCGACGCGCATCGTCTCCGGCACCTCGTAGCACCGGCCGCAGACGGCGGGGCCGGTGCGGGCGACGATCCGGGCTGGGTCGGCGCCGAGCCGCACCATGGTCCGTACGGTTTCGGGGACGATCCCGGCGACCATGCCGGGCCGGCCCGCGTGGGCCGCGCCGACCACTTGGGCGACCGGGTCGGCCAGCAGGACCGGCACGCAGTCGGCGGTGAGCACGGCGAGAGCGACTCCCCGTCCGAACGTCACCAGTCCGTCGACCTGCGGCACGTTCCGCACATTCCACGGGCCGTCGACCTCGGCCACCTCGCTGCCGTGCACCTGGTTCATCCAGACGACCAGGCCCGGGTCGAGTCCCAGCGTCTTGGCGGCGAGCTCGCGGTTGGCGCGTACGGCCTCGGCGTCGTCGCCCACCGCTCCGCCGAGGTTGAGCTCCGCATACGGAGCGGCGCTCACCCCGCCCCACCGGTCGGTGAAGGCGAAGTGCGCGCCGCTCACGCTCTCGCGCTGTCCTATCACTTCAGGAAGTCCGGGACGTCCAGTTCCTCGGCGGCGCTGTCCGAGTAGGTCCGCGACGGCGGCACCGGCGGGGAGACCGGGAGGTCGGCCACCGGCTCGGGCGCCGGCTCCGGCTCCTCCTTGGGCGTCACGCTGCCGAGCGAGCCGAAGGACGGGCGGCTCTCGGGCTGCCGTACCGGAGTGGGCTCGTCGCGGCGGGCCGAGGCCGACGAGGAGCCCATGACGGTCTCCCGGCGGGCCGGGGGCTGGCCCCCGTCGAAGCCGGCCGCGATGACGGTGACCCGGACCTCGTCGCCCAGCGCGTCGTCGATGACCGCGCCGAAGATGATGTTGGCCTCGGGGTGGGCGGCCTCGCTGACCAGCTGGGCGGCCTCGTTGATCTCGAACAGGCCGAGGTCGGAGCCGCCGGAGATGGAGAGCAGGACGCCCCGGGCGCCGTCGATGGAGGCCTCCAGGAGCGGCGAGGAGATCGCCATCTCGGCGGCGGCCACCGCGCGGTCGTCGCCGCGGGCCGAGCCGATGCCCATGAGGGCCGAACCCGCCTCGGACATGACCGACTTGACGTCGGCGAAGTCGAGGTTGATCAGACCGGGGGTGGTGATCAGGTCGGTGATGCCCTGGACGCCGGAGAGCAGGACCTGGTCGGCCGACTTGAAGGCGTCCAGGACCGAGACCTGGCGGTCCGAGATGGACAGCAGCCGGTCGTTGGGGATGACGATGAGGGTGTCGACCTCTTCGCGGAGTTCGGCGATGCCGTCCTCGGCCTGGTTGGCGCGGCGCCGGCCCTCGAAGGTGAACGGGCGGGTGACCACGCCGATGGTGAGGGCGCCCAGGGAGCGGGCGATGTTGGCCACGACGGGCGCGCCGCCGGTGCCGGTGCCGCCGCCTTCACCGGCCGTCACGAAGACCATGTCGGCCCCCTTGAGGACCTCCTCGATCTCCTCGCGGTGGTCCTCGGCGGCCTTGCGGCCGACGGCCGGGTTGGCGCCGGCGCCGAGTCCGCGGGTCAGTTCGCGGCCGACGTCGAGTTTGACGTCGGCGTCGCTCATCAACAGCGCCTGCGCGTCGGTGTTGATGGCGATGAACTCGACGCCCTTGAGACCGACCTCGATCATCCGGTTGATGGCATTGACACCACCGCCGCCGACACCGATGACTTTGATGACTGCGAGGTAGTTCTGCGGTGCTGCCACGTCGAAGGCCTCTCGCCTCGAGTTACGTGTCGTCGCCTCACAGGTGATGCGATCCGACGACTGATGCCGAATGGGACGGTCCGTTTCGCCGACCCGAACCCTAACGCTGAAGTTTAGGGTTACCAGTGTGTCTGTTCCTTGAAGTCTTCTGAACAGGACACTAAGTCGACAAGTGGCGCCCGTTCAACGAACACGCCGAACCTCCCGTTTTTCTTTTCACCCTATGTGATCAGCCGTGTCGCTGCCCAACCAGGGTGCTGGCCTGCGCGGATGTGCGTCAACTCCCCGATGACGCAGGGGCGGTGGGAGCACTGACATCGAAGTGCCGTGCGGCCGGGGCGGCTTTCATGAGAGCGGTGAGTGCACGGCCCTTCGCGGCGCCCTTCTCGGCACTGCCCCACGCGACCGTGCGGCCGCCGCCCAACTCCAGCGAGATGTCGTCGTAGGAACGGACCTTGACCAGCCGGGTCTCCCGCGTGACGGCGGCCGGAAGGGAGCCGGCGGCCTTCACCGCCTCCCGTACCAGTCGGTCCTCGCCGAAGCGGCGCAGGCTCGCGGCGACCGACCGTGAGGAGGAAACGGCCATTTCGAGAAGCGGAACGCCTTTCGGGGCCTCGGAAACCGTAGCGAAACGGACGCCTTCGTCGTCCACTTCCACGAACTTCGCCCCTTTTCGGACCAGCAGAACCGGCGTACGCTCGGTCACTTTCAGGCCGATTCCACGGGGCCAGGAACGAACCACGTCGACCGAGTCGATTCGCGGCAGTTCCGTACGGAGCCGGGTTTCGATCGCATCGGTGTCGACGGAGATCAACGGTGATCCGACCGGCACGTCGGCGGCTTCGCGCACCTGCTGCGGCGTCAGCACACTCGTACCGGAGACCGTGACGCGCTCCACCCGCAGCCACGGCGAGCCGTACAACACCCAGACCGCGCCCGCGCCGAGGAGCACGACGACCAGCGCGAGAACGATGATCATACGAAGTCGGCGTGGCCCCAACCGCCGGACGAGGGGCGGGCCGGACGACTCCTGCTGGCGTGCCCCGCGCTCGGCGGTGGCGGATCCGGCCACGCTCCCTGTCCTTTCGTCACCCGCGCCTATCGGTGTGCACGAGAGGCCGCGATCGCCTCGTACACCATGCCGACGAGCAGGTCGTCGGCGTCCCGGCGACCGAACTCGCTGGCCGCGCGGGACATCTCGTACAGCCGGTGGGGGTCGGCGAGGACGGGCAGGACGGTCTCCCGGACCCACTCGGGGGTCAGTTCCGCGTCGTCGACCAGCAGTCCGCCGCCCGCCTTGACCACCGGCTGGGCGTTCAGCCGCTGTTCGCCGTTGCCGATGGGCAGCGGGACGTAGGCGGCCGGGAGCCCGACGGCGGAGAGTTCGGCGACGGTCATCGCGCCCGCGCGGCAGAGCATCATGTCGGCGGCGGCGTACGCGAGGTCCATCCGGTCCACGTACGGTACCGGGATGTAGGGGGGCATTCCCGGCATCTGCTGTACGTGCGGCAGTTCGTTCTTCGGGCCGACCGCGTGCAGGATCTGGATGCCGGCCTGCTGCAGCCAGGGCGCGACCTGCTGGACCACCTCGTTGAGGCGGCGGGCGCCCTGCGAGCCGCCGGAGACCAGCAGCGTGGGCAGGTTGGGGTCGAGCCCGAACATGTGCCGGGCCTCGGGACGCATGGCGGCGCGGTCCAGGGTGGCGATGGAGCGGCGCAGCGGGATGCCGATGTAGCGGGCGTCCCGGAGCTTGCTGTCGGGCGTGGAGACGGCGACCCGGGCCGCGTAGCGCGAGCCGATCTTGTTGGCCAGGCCGGGGCGGGCGTTGGCCTCGTGCACCACGATCGGCACTCCGAGGCGCTTGGCCGCGAGGTAGCCGGGCAGGGCGACGTAACCGCCGAAGCCGACGACGGCGTCCGCCCGAGTGCGCTCCAGGATCTGCTCGGCGGCCTTGATCGTGCCGCGCAGCCGGCCCGGGACGGTGATCAGCTCGGGGGTGGGCTTACGCGGCAGCGGCACGGCGGGGATCAGCGCGAGCTCGTAGCCGCGCTGCGGAACGAGCGTGGTCTCCAGGCCGCGCTCCGTGCCCAGGGCCGTGATCCCCACCGAGGGGTCCTGCCTGCGCAGGGCGTCCGCGAGGGCGAGCGCGGGCTCGATGTGGCCGGCGGTCCCCCCACCAGCGAGTACGACATGCACCGAAATTCACCGCTCTCCGGACGGGCGCGCCGCCGAGGCACGCCGTCGCATCGTGTTCCATCTCCGGGAGACTCCGGCCGGCCTTTTGGACCGGGCAGAGCCCCCCGCCCCCCGTTTTCTACCAAAACGGGGTTGTCGCATCGCAAGCGACGCCCGCGCAGCGGGCTCGTCGCGTGCGAAGGCGATCAGCAACCCGATGGCGAACATGGTCGGCAGCAGGGCGGAACCCCCGTAGGAGAACAGCGGGAGCGGGACGCCGGCGATCGGCAGCAGGCCGAGCACCGCACCGATGTTGATCACCGCCTGAGCGGTGATCCAGGTGGTCACGCCTCCCGCGGCATACCTCACGAAGGGGTCCTCCGTGCGTCCGGCCACGCGGATACCCGCATAGCCTAGAGCCGCGAACAGGGCGAGCACCGACAGCGTCCCCGCCAGGCCCAGTTCCTCACCGGTGACGGCGAAGATGAAGTCGGTGTGCGCTTCGGGGAGTTGTCCCCATTTCTCCACACTCGCGCCGAGCCCGGAGCCGAAGATCCCGCCCGAGGCCAGGGCGTAGATCCCGTGCACGGCCTGCCAGCAGGCGTCGCCCGGCCCGGGGTCGGTCGCGCCGATGCACTGCAGTCGGGCCATGCGGTTCGGGCTGGTCCTGATGAGGATCACGCCGAGGGTGGCGGCGATCGACAGCACCCCGACGAAGAGCCGGGTGGGCGCCCCCGCCAGCCACAACAGGCCGAACAGGATCGCCGTGAGGATGATCGCCGTGCCCATGTCGCCGCCGAGCATGATCAGGCCGAGCAGCATGAACGCGACCGGCACGAGGGGCACCAGCATGTGCTTCCACTGCGTGAGCAGCTTCTTGTCCTGTTTGCGGGCGAGCAGGTCGGCGCCCCACAGCACCAGCGCGAGCTTGCCGAACTCGCTGGGCTGGATCTGAAAGGAGCCGCCGAGCGAGATCCAGTTCTGGTTGCCGTTGACCGACATCCCTATCCCCGGCACCTGCACCAGGGCCATCAGGAAGACGGCCCCGGCGAGGATCGGGTAGGCCAGCGCCCGGTGCAGCTTCACCGGCATCCGGGAGGCGACCAGCAGCAGCACGGCCCCGATGGCGGCGGCCAGGAACTGTTTGCGGAAGAAGAACGATCCCGGCAACGACATCTGCAGCGCGGTGATCTGGGAGGCAGAGTAGACCATCACCAGGCCCAGCACGGTGATCAACAGGCTGCCGCCGAAGATCAGGTAGTACGCGGTCAGCGGCCGGTCCCAGGCCCTTTGGGCGCGCGTGTACAGCCGGCGCAGGGGGTTGTCGCGGCGCGGCCGGGAGACGGCGGGTCTGCGGACGGTCCGCTGGACGGGCGGACGCCCGGTACGGCTACCGGGCATCCGCTGCTCCGCTGTGCGCGGCGCGGGCGCTGTACCCGGTCGCTGCGCCGTACGTCGGCCGTGACGGTCCCACGCGTCCCTCCCAAGGTCGCCCGGCAGGCGGCCGGGTCAGGTTCCGAGTTCGCCAACCGCCGATGCGAACGCGTCACCGCGCTGGTTGTAGTTGACGAACATATCCATGGAGGCGCAGGCCGGGGCGAGCAGCACCGTGTCGCCTTCGACTGCGAGGCGCCGGGCCTCCTGGACAGCCGCGAGCATCGCCCCAGTGTCGGTCCGGTCGAGGTCGACGACGGGTACTTCCGGGGCGTGTCGCGCCAGGGCTTCACGGATCAGGGCGCGATCCGCGCCGATGAGCACGACTCCGCGAAGTCGCTTTGCCGACCCCGCGACCAGCTCGTCGAAGGTCGCGCCCTTGGCGAGCCCGCCCGCGATCCAGACGATCGACTCGTACGCGGCCAAGGAGGCTTGTGCCGCGTGCGTGTTGGTGGCCTTGGAGTCGTCGACGTAGGCGACGCCGTCCAGGTCCGCCACGAGGGCGATGCGGTGGGCGTCGGGGGTGAAGGCCCGCAGGCCGTCCCGGACGGCCTTGGGGGGCACCCCGAAGGCACGGGCGAGGGCCGCTGCGGCAAGGGCGTTGGCGATGTTGTGCGGGGCGGGCGGGTTGACGTCGCAGACCTCGGCGAGCTCCTGGGCGTTCTTCTGCCGGTTCTCGACGAAGGCGCGGTCGACCAGGATGCCGTCCACCACGCCGAGTTGGGACGGGGCGGGCGCGCCGAGGGTGAAGCCGACGGCCCGGCAGCCCTCCTCGACGTCCGCCTCGCGCACCAGGTCCTCGGTGGCCTTGTCGGCGACGTTGTAGACGCAGGCGACCCGATTGCCCTCGTAGATACGGCCCTTGTCCTTGGCGTACGCCTCCATGGAGCCGTGCCAGTCGAGGTGGTCGGGGGCGAGGTTGAGGACGGCGGCGGAGTGGGCGCGCAGCGAGGGCGCCCAGTGCAGCTGGTAGCTGGAGAGTTCCACGGCGAGGACGTCGTGGCGCTCCTCGCCGAGGACGGCGTCCAGCAGGGAGACGCCGATGTTGCCGACGGCCGCCGTGCGCAGGCCGGCCGCCTTCAGGATCGACGCCAGCATCTGGGTGGTGGTCGTCTTGCCGTTGGTGCCGGTGACGCACAGCCAGGGAGCCGCGTCGGGTCCCCTGAGCCGCCAGGCCAGTTCGACGTCGCCCCAGACCGGCACACCGGCTTCGCGTGCGGCCGTGAAGAGGGGCTTGTCGGGCTTCCAGCCGGGTGCGGTGACGACGAGTTCGGTGCCTTCGGGCAGGGTGGCCCCGTCGCCGAGGCGCACGGTGACGCCCAGGGCCCGGAGCTCGGCGGCCTGTTCACGCGCGCGTGCGTCGTCGCCGTCGTTGACGACCGTGACGTTCGCGCCGAGCCCGTGCAGCGCCTTGGCCGCCGGGATGCCGGAGACGCCGAGCCCGGCGACGGTGACGTTCTTCCCCTGCCAGTCGGTCACTTGTCCGCTGCCCATCCCGCGTAGAAGAGGCCCAGTCCGACGATCACACAGATGCCCTGGATGATCCAGAAGCGGACCACCACCAGGACCTCGGACCAGCCCTTGAGTTCGAAGTGGTGCTGGAGTGGCGCCATCCGGAAGACGCGCTTGCCGGTGAGCTTGAAGGAGCCGACCTGGATGACCACCGACATGGTGATCAGCACGAACAGGCCGCCGAGGAGGGCGATCAGCAGCTCGGTGCGGGAGCAGATCGCCAGGCCCGCGAGGACGCCGCCGAGCGCCAGCGAACCGGTGTCGCCCATGAAGATCTTGGCCGGCGACGTGTTCCACCACAGGAAGCCGAGGCAGGCACCCATCAGCGCGGAGGCGATGACCGCGAGGTCCAGCGGGTCGCGCACCTCGTAACAGGCACTGGGGTTGGTCAGCGTCTCGCCGTTGGCGCAGGACTCCTGGAACTGCCAGACGCCGATGAATGTGTACGCGCCGAAGACGAGGACGGAGGCGCCGGTGGCGAGGCCGTCCAGACCGTCCGTCAGGTTCACGCCGTTGGACATCGCCAGGATCATGAACAGCGCCCAGACGACGAACAGCACCGGGCCGATCGTCCAGCCGAAGTCCGTGATGAACGACAGCTTGGTGGAGGCGGGCGTGTTGCCCCGGTTGTCGGAGAACTGCAGCGACAGCACCGCGAAGGCGATGCCGACGATCAGCTGGCCGGCCATCTTCGCCTTGGCCCGCAGACCCAGCGAACGCCGCTTGACGATCTTGATGTAGTCGTCGAGGAAGCCGACCAGGCCCATGCCGCACATCAGGCCCAGCACCAGCAGACCCGAGTAGGTCGGCGGCTTGCCCGTGATCACCTTGGACAGGAAGTACGCGGCGACCGTCGCGAGGATGAAGGCGATACCGCCCATGGTCGGCGTACCGCGCTTGCTGGCGTGCTCGCGCGGGCCGTCGTCGCGGATGTACTGGCCGTAGCCCTTGCGCGCCAGCAGCTTGATCAGCAGTGGCGTGCCGACCAGCGTCAGGAAGAGGCCGATCACCCCCGCGAACAGGATCTGATTCATCATCGGGCGGCGACCTCACCCTCGGCGCCGGTCGCGAGCAGCGCCTGCGCGACGCTCTCGAGGCCGACCGAACGGGACGCCTTCACGAGCACGACGTCCCCCGGGCGCAACTCGCTGCGCAACAGGTCGACCGCCGCCTGTGCGTCGGACACGTGCACCGACTCCTCACCCCACGAACCCTCGTTATATGCGCCCAGTTGCAGCCAGGAGGCTTCCCTGCCCCCGACCGCGACGAGCTTGCCGACATTGAGCCGGACGGCGAGCCGTCCGACCGCGTCGTGCTCGGCGAGCGCCTCGTCCCCGAGCTCGGCCATCTTGCCGAGCACCGCCCAGGTCCGCCGCCCCCTGCCCATGGCCGCCAGCGCGCGCAGAGCGGCTCGCATGGACTCGGGGTTCGCGTTGTAGGCGTCGTTGACGATCGTCACGCCGTCCGGGCGCTCGGTGACCTCCATCCGCCAGCGGGAGAGGGAGCCCGCCTCGGAGAGTGCGGTGGCGATCTCTTCCACGGACATGCCCAGCTCATGGGCGACGGCGGCCGCGGCGAGCGCGTTCGACACGTGGTGCTCACCGTACAGGCGCATGGTCACATCGCTGCACCCGGAGGGTGTGCGAAGGCTGAAGACGGGCTGTCCGCTGTCCGTGAGTCGCACGTTCTCGGCGCGTACGTCCGCTTCGCCGGACTCTCCGAAAAGGACCACCTTCGCCTGCGTACGGGAGGCCATGGCCCGGACCAACGGGTCGTCGGCGTTGAGGATCGCCGTGCCGCCCTCGCTCGCCGGCGGGAGGCTCTCGACGAGCTCGCCCTTTGCCTGTGCGATCTGTTCGCGGCCGCCGAACTCGCCGATGTGGGCGGTGCCGACGTTGAGGACGAGGCCGACCTTCGGGGGCGTCAGATCGGCGAGGTAGCGGATGTGGCCGATGCCGCGGGCGCCCATCTCCAGCACGAGGAACTTCGTCTCCTCGGTGGCGGACAGGGCGGTCAGCGGGAGCCCGATCTCGTTGTTGAGCGAGCCCGGCGTGAAGACGGTCGGCGCCTTGCGCCGCAGGACCTGGGCGATGAGGTCCTTGGTGCTGGTCTTGCCGGCCGAGCCGGTGAGCGCGACGAGCGTCGTGCCCAGCTTGTGCACGACGTGCCGGGCGAGGGCGCCGAGCGCCGCCTGGACGTCGTCCACGACGATCGCGGGGACGCCGACGGGCCGCGAGGCCAGTACGGCCGCCGCGCCCGCCTCGACGACCGCGGCCGCGTAGTCGTGGCCGTCCACGTGTTCGCCGACGAAGGCGACGAAGAGGCTGCCGGGCTCCACCTCGCGGGAGTCCCGGACGACAGGTCCGGTGACCTGCGCGGACGGATCCGGTATGTCGTGCGTCTGCCCGCCGACGACTGCTGCGATCTCGGCGAGGGAGAGGGCGATCACAAGTTCATCCCTGGGTCTGCTGGATAGCTTCGCGAAGCACCTGACGGTCGTCGAACGGACGGACGACGCCGGCGATGTCCTGGCCCTGCTCATGGCCCTTGCCCGCGACCAGCACGGTGTCCCCGGCGTGCGCGCGGGCGACGACTGCGGCGATCGCCGCGGCCCGGTCCTCGAACAGCAGCACCTCGCCGCGCTCGTGCGCGGGCACGGACGCCGCGCCCTCGAGCATGGCCGCGAGGATCGCGAGGGGGTCCTCGGAGCGGGGGTTGTCGGAGGTCAGCACGGCGGTGTCGGCGAGCCGTGCGACGGCGGCGCCCATCGGGGCGCGCTTGCTGCGGTCCCGGTCGCCGCCGCAGCCGAGGACGACGTGCAGCCGGCCCTTGGTGACCTTGCGCAGCGCCTTCAGGACCGACTCGACGGCGTCCGTCTTGTGGGCGTAGTCGACGACCGCGAGGTAGTCCTGACCGGCGTCCACGCGCTCCAGGCGGCCCGGCACGCCCGGCACGGCGGCGACGCCGTCGGCGGCGGTCTGCGGGTCGAGGCCGGCCACCGCGAGGGAGACGATCGCGGCGAGCGTGTTCGCCACGTTGAAGGAGCCCGGCAGCGGCGACCTGGCCGCGACCCGCACACCCTCGGGGCCGACGACGGTGAACGTCGAGTCCATCGGGCCGATCTCGACGTCCACGGCGCGCCAGTCGGCGTCGGGGTGGCCCTCGGCGGAGAAGGTGACGACGGGGACCTCGGCCTCCTGGACCAGCCGGCGGCCGTACTCGTCGTCGAAGTTGACCACGCCGAGTTTGCTGCGTTTCCGGGTGAACAGCTGTGCCTTGGCCTGGAAGTAGTCCTCCATGCCGGAGTGGAACTCCATGTGCTCCGGGCTGAGGTTGTTGAAGACGGCGATGTCGAAGACGCAGCCGTCGACCCGGCCGAGGACCAGCGCGTGGCTGGAGACCTCCATCGCGACCGCCTCGACACCGCGCTCGCGCATGACGGCGAACAGGGCCTGGAGGTCGGTGGCTTCGGGGGTGGTGCGCTCGGACTTGATGCGCTCGTCGCCGATGCGCATCTCGACGGTGCCGATGAGCCCGGTGGATCTGACGGACTTCAGGCCGCCCTCGACGAGGTAGGCGGTGGTGGTCTTGCCCGAGGTGCCGGTGATGCCGATCTGCAGCAGGTCGCGGCCGGGGTGGCCGTAGATGGTGGCCGCCAGTTCGCCCATCCGCCCGCGCGGGTCGTCGACCACCAGGACCGGCAGGCCGGTCGCGGCGGCGCGCTCGGCGCCGGTGGGGTCGGTCAGGACGGCGACCGCGCCGAGGCCCGCGGCCTGCGTGACGAAGTCGGCGCCGTGCAGACGGGCGCCCGGGAGGGCGGCGTACACGTCACCGGGGCGGACCGCGCGCGAGTCGTGGGTGATGCCCGTGACCTCGGCGGCGACCCTCTCCGGCTGCTCGACATCCAGCTGATCGGCGAGTTCCGCGAGGGGTGTGGCGGAGACCTGGGCCGGCCTGGGCGGTCCCGGATACGTCACGGAAGCGCCCTTCTGGGTGGTTTGGGACTGATCAGCGTGTGGCACGGCGGTGAGCGTACCGGGCGCACCGCCCTGCGGGCGAAGCGAGGGCGCACGGGGCGCCGCGGGCGGTGCGTGGTTCCCGGGGTCGGGAGTGATCATGGTCACGGATCGGTTCCTGGCTTGTTCGGCGCTGAACAGTGGCGGGCGGGCGTCGGAAGCGGGCGGGGAACAAAAGGTGCGGACGGTCAGGGAGTGAAGGAGACCGGGAGGTTCGCGGCCTTCGCGCCGGTCGGCGGGACCTGCAGGGTCTTCAGAGCGAACTCCATGACCTGCTTGAAGACGGGACCGCAGATCTGGCCGCCGAAGTAACTGCCCTTGGTGGCGTTCTGGATGGCGCAGTACACGGTGACCCGGGGGCTGTCGGCGGGCGCGAACCCGGCGAACGACGACGTGTAGCCCTTGTAGGTGCCGGTGGCCGGATCCACGCGGTTGGCGGTACCGGTCTTGCCCGCAACGCGGTAGCCGGGGATGCGCGCCTTGGCGCCGGTGCCCTGTTCGTCGTCCACGACCGACTCCAGCATCTGGGCGAGGGTCTTCGCCGTCTTCTGGCTGACGACACGGGATGTGGCGGGTGCCTCGGCGGGGGTGAAACGGCCGTCCGGTCCCTTGGTGCCGCGCACCAGGGTGGGTTCGACGCGCACGCCGCCGTTGGCGATCGTCGAGTACACGGAGGCCGCCTGGAGCGCGCTCAGGGACATGCCCTGGCCGAAGGGAATCGTGTACTGCTGCGAGGTCGACCACGCGGCGGGCGCGGCGAGAATCCCCTTGGTCTCGCCGGGGAAGCCGAGCCCGGTGGGGCCGCCGATGCCGAACTTGCGCAGGTAGGAGTAGAGGACGCGGTTGGCCTCGGCCTGCGTCCTGCCGAGCTGTCCGGTGGCCAGGATGGTGCCGATGTTGCTGGACTTGGCGAGCACGCCGTTGAGGGTGAGGTACCAGGTGGGGTGGTCGATGTCGTCCTGGAAGAGCCGGTCGCCGCGGTGCAGCCGGTTGGGCACCGTGACGTGCGTCAACGGCGTCGCCGCGTTCTCCTCCAGCACCGCGGCCATCGACATGACCTTGGCGGTGGAGCCGGGCTCGTAGGCGTCCTGGACGGCGGCGTTGCCCAGGTCCGTGGCGTGGGCCTGGGCAAGGTCGTTGGGGTCGAAGCCGGGCGAGTTGGCCATGGCGAGGATCTGGCCGGTGCGGGTGTCCTGGACGATGACGTAGCCGCGGTCCGCCGCGGACTCCTTCACCTGCTCGGTGATGGCGTTCTGCGCGGCCCACTGGATGTCCCGGTCGATCGTCAGCTCGACGGCGGATCCGGGCACCGCGGGGGTCTCGGTGGAGCCCGCGGTGGGCACCTGCCGCCCACCGGACTGGGCGTAGCGGATCTTGCCGTCCTGGCCGGCCAGGGTCGCGTTCAGCTGCTGCTCGATGCCGCCGCCGCCCTTGCCGTCGGCGTTGACCCAGCCCAGTATCCCGGCGGCGAGCTCACCGTTGGGGTACACGCGCTTGGTGCTGGGGACGGCGAGGACTCCCGCGAGGACGTTGACCGTGGAGCTGTCCGTCTCCGCCTTCGTGGCGAGCGCCGACTTCAGATCCTTGATCTGCTTCCAGACCTGCGGGGTCTGCCGGCCGGCGAGCATCGTGTACCGCGCGGTCGGGTCCTTGGGCCGCAGCTTCCGCACGAGCGCGGACTGCTCCTGGCCGAGGATCGGCGCGAGGAGCGCGGCCGCCTGCTCGGGGCCGTCGCCGACCTTCAGCTGCTTGCGGCTGAACATCGTGGGGTCGGCCGTGATGTCGTACGCGTCCTCGCTGGTCGCGAAGGAGATGCCGCTGCGGTCGGTGATCTCGCCGCGCTCGGCGGGCAGCACCCGGCCGATGTACCGGTTCTGCTCGGCCTTGGCGGTGTAGGTGCTCGCGTCGACGGCCTGCACCTGGAGCAGGCGGACGATGAAGGCGAGCAGGACCAGGGCGAGCGCGAGGCCCACCATGCGCAGCCGGGGGCGGGGGCTGCCGAGCCGCAGCACGCGCGCGGGCGCGGGGCGGGGGCCGGGGGCGGTCGGACGGCGGACCGGGCGGGCGCCGGGGCCCGGGCGCCGCTGGGCGGAGGCGGGGCGGGCGGGCCGGGCGGGGCCGGGCACGCGCCGGCGCGGCGGTTCCCTGTCGGACACTTCCGTCACCTGCCGGGGGTCTCGGGGGCGGCTGCGGTCGGGGCGGTGCTCAGGGCCGGAGGATCGCTCGGCGCGGAGGTGGTGGGGGTCGTGGGGGACGGCGACGCGATCGTCTGGGAGAGCGTGATGGCCTCCGGCGGCCGTACGACGGCCGGAGCGTCCTGCGCGGACTGCTGGGCGGCGGCCGAGGGGACGCCCTTCACGGTGCCATCGGGGTTCAGGAAGGCCGGGTCCCCGCCGGGGACCATGCCGAGTTCGCGTGCGCGGCGCTGGAGGGCGTCCGGGGCGGAGTAGGAGTCGATGTCCCGCTGGAGCGCCTGCTCCTCGTCGGTGAGGCTCTTGGTGTCCTTCTGGAGGTCGTCCTTCTTGAACGAGCCCTCGCTGAGCGCGGAGTTCATCACGAGCAGTCCGATGAGGCCGCCGCCGAGGAGGAGCACGACGAGGAGGACGAACGGAGTGCGGGCCGCCTGCTGCGGGCCGGCCGGGAAGAGCCGCGCGAGCCGGGCGGCCCTCCCCTTCAGTTCGGGTTTCCTGTTCACACGCCCACCCCCGGGTGGAATTGCGGACCCTCGGCTCACGCCCGTCATTCGATGGACTCCCTGATTCGCTCGGCCCCGCGCAGTCGCGCCGGGGCGGCGCGCCGGTTCTCGGCGACCTCTTCCTCGGTGGGAAGTTCGGCACCACGGGTGAGCAGCTTGAGCCGGGGCTGGTAGCGCTCGGGCACGACGGGCAGCCCGGGCGGCGCGGTGTTGGCGGCGCCGGCCGCGAACACCTGCTTGACCAGCCGGTCTTCGAGCGAGTGGTACGACAGGACGGCGATCCGGCCGCCCACGTCGAGTGCCTGCACGGCGGCCGGGATCGCCCGCTCCAGGACGGAGAGTTCGCCGTTGACCTCGATGCGCAGCGCCTGGAAGGTGCGCTTGGCGGGGTTGCCGCCGGTGCGCTTGGCGGCCTGCGGCAGCGCGCCCCGGATCAGCTCCACGAGGCGCGCGCTGTTGGTGAACGGCTCCTTGTCGCGCTCGCGCACGATCGCGGAGACGATCCGCTTGGCCTGCTTCTCCTCGCCGTACGCCCGCAGGATCCGGACGAGTTCGCCGGGCGGGTAGGTGTTGAGGACCTCGGCGGCGCTGATGCCGGTCGTCTGGTCCATGCGCATGTCGAGCGGGGCGTCCTGGGCGTAGGCGAAGCCGCGGTCGGCCTCGTCGAGCTGCATCGAGGAGACGCCGAGGTCGAACAGGACGCCCTGCACGCGCGCGAGACCGAGCCGGTCCAGGACGTTGGGGAGTTCGTCGTAGACCGCGTGCACGAGGGTGGCGCGCTCGCCGAAGGGGGCGAGGCGCTCACCGGACAGGCGCAGCGCCTCCTTGTCGCGGTCGAGGGCGACGAGCCGGGCCTCGGGGAACTGCGTCAGCAGGGCCTCGCTGTGGCCGCCCAGACCGAGCGTGCAGTCGACGACCACCGCTCCCGGCCGCTGCAGGGCGGGGGCCAACAGGTCCAGGCACCGCTGGAGCATCACCGGGACATGTCGACTCTGGCTCAAGGGGCCCTCTCAGATCCGGCGGGGGATACGCACCACCGGTCCCCGCCCTCCGGTGAGGGGAAGGCCTGCCGGCGCGGGTTGGAATCCAGCGATGAGATCGCCAAAGAGATGGCCGCCTCCCGCTTCGCGCCACTTTAGTCCACGGTGTCTCGCGGTCAATCAACCGGCCTGCGCGTCGCCGAACGGGGGTGGCCTACCTCACAAAACACGCGTGATGACGCTCTTTTTCCCTTCTCACAGCAGGCCCGCACGGCGTGTGACCAGTAACGTCATGGTTATGACGACTTCCGCATCCGTACCCGCAGAGTCCGAAAGCGCCATACGCGGCGGCACCGTGACCGACCGGCTCGTCGACGCGAACGGGCGGTACGCCGCCGCCTTCACCGATCCCGGCATGGACGCCCGTCCCGTCCTGCACGTGGCCGTCGTGGCCTGCATGGACGCCCGGCTCGACCTGCACGCCGCGCTGGGCCTGGAGCTCGGCGACTGCCACACCATCCGCAACGCGGGCGGTGTGGTCACCGACGACGTGATCCGCTCACTCACCATCAGTCAGCGCAAGTTGGGTACCCGCAGCGTCGTACTGATCCATCACACCGGCTGCGGTCTGGAGGCGATCACCGAGGAGTTCCGTACCGAGCTGGAGATGGAGGTCGGTCAGCGTCCGGCCTGGGCCGTGGAGGCCTTCCGGGACGTCGACCAGGACGTCCGGCAGTCGATGCAGCGGGTGCGCACCTCGCCGTTCCTGATGCACACCGACGACGTGCGGGGCTTCGTGTTCGACGTGAAGACGGGCCTGTTGCGCGAGATCGACCCCTCGTGACCGCTGTCATTTCGCTGTTGATTTCCGCCCCTCGGGCACCCAAACGGCCATAACACCGACATATCACGGACAGTTGTCCACAGGCGAGTGACACGAATCGGTAACGGCAGCAAGAATGCGGGTGTGACGCCACGCTGAGCACTTTGCGAACGGCGTCCGTGATTCGGGGTGGGCCGGTTTGCCGCACAGAGCGTCGGCCCGGAGAAAGTTTTGGGCCGAGGAGGGCCGGGTGACGACCTATGACGAGCGAGCGAGCCTTACAGATCTGACCGCCACTGTGGAGCGTGTCCGCAGTTCGGTGGAGGGAGTGATCGAGGGCAAGCCCGAGGTCGTACGGCTTTCGCTGACCGTGCTCCTCGCCGAGGGGCATCTGCTGATCGAGGACGTGCCGGGCGTCGGCAAGACGATGCTGGCCAAGGCGCTGGCGAAGTCCATCGACTGCTCGGTGCGCCGTATCCAGTTCACGCCCGACCTGCTGCCCTCGGACATCACCGGTGTCTCCATCTGGGACCAGCAGCGCCGGGACTTCGAGTTCAAGCCGGGCGCGATCTTCTCGCAGATCGTGATCGGCGACGAGATCAACCGCGCCTCGCCCAAGACACAGTCGGCGCTCCTGGAGTCGCTGGAGGAGCGCCAGGTCACCATCGACGGGACGACGTACGAGCTGCCCAGCCCGTTCATGGTGGTGGCCACGCAGAACCCGGTCGAGATGGAGGGCACCTACCCGCTGCCCGAGGCGCAGCGCGACCGCTTCATGGCCCGCGTCTCCATCGGCTACCCGAGCCCCGAGGCCGAGCTGCAGATGCTCGACGTGCACGGCGGGGTCAACCCCCTGGACGATCTCCAGCCGGTCGCCCACGCGCACGAGATCGTGAAGCTGATCGACGCCGTTCGCGGCGTCCACGTCGCCGACTCGGTCCGCCGTTACGCGGTCGACCTGGTCACGGCCACGCGCACCCATCCCGACCTCAGACTCGGCGCCTCCCCGCGCGCGACGCTGCATCTGGTGCGCGCCGCCAAGGCGACCGCCGCCCTCAGCGGCCGGGACTACGCGCTGCCGGACGACGTCCAGAACCTCGCCGTGGCCGTCCTGGCCCACCGTCTGCTGCCCACCGCGCAGGCCCAGCTGAACCGCCGCACGGCCGAGCAGGTCGTCGAGGAGATCATCCAGCGCACCCCGGTGCCGGCCACCCCCCAGCAGCAGGGGTACGGGCTGGGCCACGGCACACAGGCGTACGGCCAGCAGCAGCCGCGGAGGCTGTGATGACCACCGGGGGGACCGGACAGCCCTCGACCGGCCGCGGCGAGGGCTTGAAGAGCGGCGCGCGGACGGCCCTGGCTGGGCTGACCACCCGCGGCCGCTCCTTCCTGGCCGCCGGCATCGCGGCTGCCATCTGCGCCTATGTGCTGGGACAGCCCGACCTGCTGCGGGTCGGGATGCTGCTGGCCGCGCTGCCGCTGATCTGCGCGGCCGTCGTCTACCGCACCCGCTACCGGGTGGCCGGCAGCCGCCGGCTGTCTCCCGCGCGCGTGCCCGCCGGCAGCGAGGCCCGCGTCCATCTGCGGATGGACAACGTCTCGCGGCTGCCCACCGGCCTGCTGATGCTCCAGGACCGGGTGCCGTACGTACTCGGCCCGCGCCCCCGCTTCGTCCTGGACCGGGTGGAGGCGGGCGGCCGCCGCGAGGTGTCCTACCGGGTCCGCTCCGACCTGCGCGGCCGCTACCCGCTGGGCCCGCTCCAGCTGCGGTTGAACGACCCGTTCGGCATGTGCGAACTGACCCGCTCCTTCTCGACGTACGACACGCTGACGGTGATCCCGCGCGTCGAGGCGCTGTCGCCGGTCCGGCTGACCGGCGAGGCCAAGGGTTACGGCGACGGGCGGCAGCGCTCGCTGGCGCTGGCCGGCGAGGACGACGTGATCCCGCGCGGCTACCGCTACGGCGACGACCTGCGCCGCGTGCACTGGCGCCTCACCGCGCGCTACGGCGAGCTGATGGTGCGCCGCGAGGAACAGCCCCAGCGATCGCGCTGCACGGTGCTCCTGGACACCCGGGGCCTGGCCTATCAGGGCGCGGGCCCGGACTCGGCCTTCGAGTGGGCGGTCTCGGGCGCCGCGTCCGTGCTGGTGCACATGTTGGAGCGGGGCTTCTCGGTGCGGCTGTTGACGGACACGGGCAACTCGGTGCCCGGCGAGGGCGCCGACGGGTTCGCCGGGGCGAACCAGGAGTCGGCGGACGCGGCCGGGCTGATGATGGACACCCTCGCGGTGGTCGACCACTCCGACGGCACGGGCCTGTCCCGGGCGTACGACGTGCTGCGCGGCGGCAACGAGGGGCTGTTGGTGGCGTTCCTCGGCGATCTCGACGAGGAGGAGGCGGCGGTGGCCGCGAAGATGCGCCAGCGCAGCGGAAGCGCGGTCGCCTTCCTCCTGGACGGCGACAGCTGGGTGCGTGAACCGAACGGCGGGCCCGATCCGATGAACAGGCAGGAGGAGCGGCTGCGGATGCTGCGCGAGGCGGGCTGGACGGCCCTGAGCGTGCCGCGGGGCGCTTCGCTGAACGAGCTGTGGCGCCAGGCGGACCGCGACCGGGCGGGCGTGATGACGGCGGGCGCGGCGAGCGGCGGGGAGGCAAGCGCATGAGCGGGCGGGCTCGACTGACGCTGTGCTCCGCGGCGGCGACGCTGTTGGCCTCGTGCGCCCTGCTGCCCCTGGTGGAGCCGGCGACGTGGCTCCTGCAGGCGGCGTTCCTGCTGGCGATCCAGTCCGGGGTGGGCGCGGTGACCCGGCGGGTGCCGTTGGCCCGGCCGCTGACCGTGGCCGCCCAGGCCCTGGTCACGCTGGTGCTGCTGACGCTGGTCTTCGCCCGGGAGCACGCCCTCGCCGGTGTGGTCCCCGTCCCGGAGACCTTCCGGTACTTCGGCGACCTGCTCCAGACGGGCGCCGACGACGTGGGGCGGTACGCGATCCCGGCCCCGTTGTCCGACGGCATCCGGCTGATGGTGATCGGCGGGGTACTGGTCATCGGCCTGGCGGTGGACACCCTCGCGGTGACGTTCCGCAACGCGGCGCCGGCGGGGCTGCCGCTGCTGGCGCTGTACTCGGTCGCCGCGGGGCTGTCCGCCGGGGCGGCCGACTGGCTGTGGTTCCTGGTCGCCGCCGCCGGCTATCTGATGCTGCTGCTCGCCGAGGGCCGGGAGCGGCTCTCGCAGTGGGGGAGGGTCTTCGGCGGGGCTCCGCACGCCGCGGGCGCGCAGCCCGGGCCGGTGGCCCCGGTGCGCACCGGCCGGCGCATCGGCATGGCCGCGCTGGGTGTCGCCCTGGTGGTGCCGCTGTTGCCGCTGCCGGCGATCCAGGGCGGTCTGCTCGACGGAGCGGGCACGGGCGTCGGCGCGGGCAACGGCAGCGGGGGCACGATCTCCGCGGTGAACCCGCTGGTGTCGCTGCGCGACAGCCTGAACATGGACGAGGACCGCACGGTCCTGACCCTGAACACCGACACCGGCAACATCTCGGACCTGTACCTGCGGATCGTGTCCCTGGACGACTTCGACGGCACCACGTGGAAGCCGGCGAAGCGCCACATCGTCGCCGTGCCGGACCAGTTCCCCACGCCCGTCGGCCTGGGCCCCGGGGTCAAGCGCGCGCAGTTCACGACCCGGATCGCGGCCGCCTCCGGCTATGCGCAGGACTGGCTGCCGATGCCGTACCCGCCCAGCAGCGTGCTGATCAAGGGCAACTGGCGGTACGAGCCGGTCGGGATGACCCTGGTCGGCGACCACGGCCAGAACACCAGCGGCAAGACGTACCAGGTGACGAGCCTCGACGTGCAGCCGACGGCGCAGCAGCTGGCCTCGGCTCCCGAGGCGCCCGGCTCGATTCGGAAGGACTACACCAAGGTCCCCGACTCCCTGCCGAAGGTGGTGGCGGAGCAGGCAGCTGAGATCACCAAGGGGGCGACGAGCGACTACGAGAAGGCGGTCAAGCTCCAGGACTACTTCGCGGTGACGGGCGGCTTCGAGTACGACACCCAGGTCGAGGTCGGCAGCGGCCCGGGCGCGATCGCCCGCTTCCTGCGGGACAAGCAGGGCTTCTGCGTGCACTTCTCCTTCGCGATGGCCGCGATGGCCCGCACGCTGGGCATACCGGCGCGGGTCGCGGTGGGCTTCGCACCGGGGTCCCCGCAGGCGGACGGCTCGGTGGCGGTGAGCCTGAAGGACGCGCACGCCTGGCCGGAGCTGTATTTCGAGGGCGTGGGCTGGACCCGCTTCGAGCCGACCCCGACCCGGGGCACGACGCCCGCGTACACGCTGCCGGACACCTCGGGCACGACGGTCCCCGACCTGCCGCAGGCCTCGCGTTCGGCGAACGCGGCGCCGTCGGCCCAGCCCTCGGCGAGCACCAGCTGTTCGGCCGAGGACAAGAAGATCGAGGGCTGCGCCGCCGCACTGCCGGTGAACCAGGCGGGACAGGACGACGGCGGTACCCCGTGGTACGAGATCGCCGGCTGGACGCTGCTGGGGGCCGCGGCGCTCGCTCTGCCGCTGCTGCCGATGCTGTGGCGGTTGAGACGGCGTTCGATGCGGCTGGCGTCGGCCCAGCACTCCGCGTCCGCGGCGTCGGGGGCTCCCCCGGGCCGCCGCAGGGACGGCGAGGGCCGGCAGGCGGACGACGCCGGTCCGGCGGTGTTGCTGGACGTGCCGGCGCAGGAAGCCGGTGAGGCGGCCGTCGGGCACGTCCTGGCGGTGTGGCGGGAGCTCACCGACACGGCGTGGGACTTCGGCATCGAGCCGGACGAGGCGCTGACGCCGCGGCGCGCGGCGGCGCGGATCGTCCGGACCGGCGAGCTCGACGACACGGTGGGCCGTGCGGTGCACCGGGTCGCGGGCGCCGTGGAGCAGGTGCTGTACGCCCCGGAGCCGAGGGCCGAGGCCGGGCTGGCCGACGAGGTCCGCAAGGTCCGGGGGGCCCTGCGGGAGAAGGCCGACTGGACCACGCGCGTGCGTGCCGTGGTGGCGCCTCGATCGGCGATCCGCGCGCTCTGGGACCTGAGTGACCGCTGGACGGCCTTCAAGGCGTCCTGGGCGGCCCGTCTGACGGCTCTGGTGCGCAGGCCTTCCGGCCAGCAGAGCGGCTGAGCTCCGGCCGGCAATCAGCTCCGGCCGGCGCTGAGTTCCGGCCGGCACAGCGGCTGCGAACAACGTTGAGGGGGGGGGGGGGGGGGGGGGGGGGGGGGGGGCGGCCCCCGGGGCGGGGGGGGGGGGGGGGGGGGGGGGGGGGGCGGCGGGGGCGGGGGGGGGGCGCCGCGGGGCGCCGC
>NZ_JBITJV010000030.1:0-123060 GCF_044460385.1 Streptomyces sp. NPDC050121
TGCCCTTCCAGGAAAAGGACTTGAGCTGCCGGCCCAGCTTCTCCTGCCCGCCCTTGACGATCACGACGCAGTGGACACCCTGGCCGAGGAGGCAGTCGCCGCGCCCGCGCCGGATGTGCATCGCGCCGCTGGTGACGACGACTCCCGCCAATTCCACAACGGCGTCCAGCAGCAGCTGGAAGCAAGCAATCTCATTCGCCCCCTCCGCCGACGTCCAGCTGGGCCAGGACCCGGCCGCTGGTGTGATCCGGTGCGGCGAGCAGGTGGATCTTGCGGCCCTTCGCTCTGGCCGCGCCGCGCAGGCTTTTGCCGTCCACTGCGAGGCCGCGCAGCCCGGTCGTTTTCGGGCGTCGGCCGGCGAGCCAGCGTCCGACCGCCCGGTCCAGCGCGTCGCCGTCGATGCGGGCCAGCAGCCGCCGGACCGTCGTTTGCGCAGGCAGGAACCGCTTCGGGAACAGCGGGTCGAGGCGTATGCCGAGGCGTTCCAGGATGTGCGGCGGGGCGTCGGCGATCCACTCGCTGACTGCCGGCAAAGAGGTCGCCCCCGCCAGAACCGCGCATGCGCTCAGCGCGAGCACGGCAACCAGCGCGTGCCGTACGCCGCGTGCCTCTCGCGGGCCGGGCACCTCGGCCAGCCGCTCCAACAGAGGCGGGACCTCGCCGGATACGACCTCGCCGATTCTCGCGGAGCCGGCCAAGGGCAGGCGGGACCGGCAACGATGCGTCGGCAGGCACGGTCTTCCACTCGGATCACGGGGCGTAGAGAACTCCATGATCCTGGAAGCCGTGCCGGTCACGTCCCAGGGCACCGCCGAACCGACAGATCACTACGAACCGGGCGTCATGCGACTACGCCGAAGCCCTGGAACCGGGGCGGGGTCAGGTGGGGCTCAGCGATGCGATGCCTGTTCCCACGCACAGGCCGGGGTCCAATGACAGGACGGTGATCGGCTCCCCCGTCTTCACCGCCTGCCAGGCGACCGCCGCCGCGTGCGCCACCGGCCAGCCGACGTCTGCCCAGCCCATCGCGTCCACCGCGTGCGCCGCGGTGAACGGCACGTTCTCCGCGAACCGCAGGGATGCGGCGTGCTTGCCCGCACCGGCAACCTGCCGCCCGCCAGCCAGCACGGACAGCGAAGAAACGACAACCCGGCCGGTGCCGCGCGAGGCCTCGATGTACAGGCCGGTGAAGAAGGGATCTGCGCGGAACAGGGCGCCCAGAGCGGTGTCGTCCAGGACAGCTGTCAGGTTCATGCGGCGGCGGCGCCCTGACGGGCGCGGATCTTCGCCCAGGCGTCCAGGCCGGCCAGGCCGCCCAGGCGTCCTGGCCCGCCTGCTGGACCTGCTGGACCTGCTCGGTGTACTCGATGCCGAGCTCACCGGCAGCCGCGACAGCCCGCTGTTCGCGTTCTGCTGCCGTGAACTCGCGGATGGCGAGTTCTTCCAGCAGCTCGGTGATCGTGGTGCCGCGCTCGTCAGCGAGGACGCGCAACCGGTCACGCACTTCCTCACCGGGTGCAGCTCTTCCCTGGGGAAGAGTCGAGCTGGGCTGGGACGCCGGATCGAGCGGTCGTGTCCTACGTCGTGGTGTAAGGGATCAAGCGTCACGCGTTCCGGTACGAGGCCCCTGACGATCTCCGCAGAGGCAGTGGCCCACGAGGCGCCCTACTGAGGCGAGTTGAATACCCGGTCCGGCGGAGCCACCGTCCCCGACCTGCGGATTCCGGCGGCTTGATCGGCTACACCACCCGGCGGGACGCCATCGATCGAGCGGTATCGGGGTATGGCGAAGAACAGCCGTGCCTGCTGTTCCACGGCGTCGCGTGACCGGACAGCGCCAGCATCGCGTGTCGGTGACGGATTGCGTCAGGCATGGAAGTGCGGAACCGAAGGGGCCGCCATCCGTGGCTTCCCGTGACGGCGACCGTGCAGTCGCCTTGAGTCAGGACCTCGCAAGCACATCAAGCACTGCGTCGCCAGACCAGCGAGACCAGGACAAGTATCGGTCACCGCCGGTTGAGCGACGATGTACTTCTCACCCATTGCCTGGCTTTTCGTGCCGCGTTGACGTCATACCGCCAGGGCGAGGACGACGGGACGTTCTCCGAACTACTACGCCAACGCCCGGATCCCGCGGCGACGGTCACGAACCTTGTCCAGGACCACGGACTGACCTCCTCGACCCTGTCCCAGGCGGGCGAACTCGCTGACAGAGCTGCCGAATCGCGTGACCCGGCCCCGGAAGCGACCGGGCGCGAACACGACGGATTGACGGCAATCACGGAATCCCGCTTCAGCTATGAAGAGCGCACGATCAGCGAGGCCCTCGACGAGGGCATACCCGACACCGACTGGTCCGACAAGGTGTTCGGATTCGGTATGGCATGAACTGGCATGGGGACACGTTTCCCGCCGCGGCGGCGGCCTGGCTCACCGGAATGCCTCCGTAGGAGTGGGCGACCACCACCGGTCCGTCGATCAGCTTCAGCTCGTCCGGGGCCCCCGCCGCCGCACCGCGACCCCATGTCGTGCTGGGGGGCGCGGGAAGCGGGACATCAGGCAAGGCCGCAGGCTGCTCGCCGGCACAGGGCGGGCCGGCAGCCCGGCAGGCGGTGAAGTCCGCCGACGCGGACACGCCGGGATCTTGCCGATCTTGTCGGCCAAACCGGCCTCCGCCGGGCCGCCTTGTCGGATCCGAGGCGGACGGCGGCGACGCTGCGAGGGCACCTGTCTCCGCGCTCTCACGGGGAGGCGGGGTACCCGCTGGAGGCGACCCATTGCCGGGTGAGGCGGACGAAGGCCCGGGCGGCGGCGCTCTGGTAGGAGCCCGAGCGACGGAACAGAGCGACGGTGCGCTCGGGCAGAGGCGGGTCGAGAGGGACGGGGCGCAGATAGGGATGATCGCGGGCGATGGCCTCGGGCAGGACCGAGGCCAAAGGGGTGCGCTGGATTATTTCGGTGACGGCATGGATCGAGTTGGCTTCCACCGCGATGTGCGGTGTGGTGCGGTGCCGGCCGAAGTACGTGTCGATGTGCCCGCGGGTGACGAAGTCGCTGCTGAGGAGGGCCAGAGGGCGCCCCTCCAGTTCGCGCACCGGTAGTGGTCCGGTGCGGCCGGCGTCGGGGTGGTGGCTGCCGACGACGAGGCTGAGGGTTTCGGTGAACAGGTTGCCTGCGGTGATGCCGGGCAGGTGGGAACCGTGAAAGGCGATGCCGAGATCGAGGTCGTCGGCAAGGAGGGCGGACTCGATGCGGTCCTGCGTCATCTCCCTGACGCTCAGGCCGATGTGGGGATGGCGGGCGTGGAGCTGCGCGGCGAGGGGGCCGGTGAGGTAGGCGGTGAAGGTGGGGGTGACCGCCAGACGCAGGCTGCCGCGGGAGAGGTCGGCCACGTCGTGGACGGCGCGTTCGGCGGCGGCGAGTTCCTGCAGCGCGCGACGGGCGTAGTGGACGTAGGTCTCACCGGCGTCGGTGAGTCGTACGGCACGGCCGGTACGGTCCAGCAACTGCGCGCCCATCACGCGTTCCATCTGCCTGATCTGCTGCGACAGGGTGGGCTGGGATATGTGCAGGGCTTCGGCAGCGCGGGTGAAGCTGCCGTGTTCGGCGACGGCGAGCAGATAGCGCAGATGACGCAGTTCGAAGCCCATGAAACCCACTATAGATGCAACCAATAGATTTTATTCCCAGAGCGTCTTGGACTCTATAAACAGAGCTCATGCATGGTGGATCTCGTCAATCTCACACGACTTCGGTACTCGCCAAAAGGAGTGACCATGCAAGACCTCGCCGAGGGAGTCGCACATTTTCAGCGAGGCGTCTTCCCCGCCAGGGCGGCGCGCTTCCGGCACCTCGCCACCACGCACCGGCCCAGCACCTTGTTCATCAGCTGCTCCGACGCGCGTGTCATACCGGAGCTGATCACGCAGAGCGAGCCGGGCGAGCTGTTCGTCATCCGGACGGCCGGAAACCTGGTGCCCGCCCACGCCCCCGGCGCTGACGGGGTGACGGCGAGCATCGAGTACGCCGTCGCCGTCCTGGGCGTGTCCGACATCGTCGTCTGCGGTCATTCAGCCTGTGGCGCGATGACCGCTTTGGCCGACGTCCACGACCTCACCGCGCTGCCGGCCGTCGCCCACTGGCTGCGACACGCGGACGCCTCCCTGGCCCGTGCGGCGCGCGCGGCCAGTGCCGAGCCCGGGGCCGGGGAGGACAAGGTGAGCGTCCTGGTACGGAACAACGTGATCGCCCAGCTGGCGAACCTGGCGACGCACCCCTGCGTCGTCCGGGGCCTGGCGGCGAAGACGCTCACGCTGCGCGGCTGGGTCTACGACATTGCCACCGGCGCGGTCGACCAACTCGGCCCCGGCACGGGCTCATCCGCCGCCCTCGCGGCCTGAGCCGCCCTGCCCCCGTTCTCCAGGCCGCCGTCCGGCGCTCTGGTCCCCCGACCGTTCGAGTCCGCTGTGCCCGCCGCGGTGCGGGCCGGCACGCAGGAAAGGAACACCTCATGGTGCACGCCCAGTTCGACCCCGCTGCTCGCCAGGCTCTGGCCGCCGAAGTCGTCGAGGCCAAGACGCGCAAGGACCTGTCCTGGCAGCAGATCGCCGACGTCAGCGGCCTGTCGGTCGCATTCACCACCGCCGCGCTGTTGGGTCAGCATCCCCTGCCGGAGGCCGCCGCGAGGGCGGTCGCCGAACTGCTGGACCTGGATGAGGAGGCGGCCGTACTGCTGCAGACCATCCCGGTCCGCGGCTCCATCCCCGGCGGCGTCCCGACCGACCCGACGATCTACCGCTTCTACGAGATCGTCCAGGTCTACGGCACCACGCTCAAGGCCCTGATCCACGAGCAGTTCGGCGACGGCATCATCAGCGCGATCAACTTCAAGCTCGACGTGAAGAAGGTCGCCGACCCCGAGGGCGGCGAGCGCGCGGTGATCACCCTGGACGGCAAGTACCTGCCCACCAAGCCCTTCTGACCCAGCCGTCCGCCGTGCCGGCGGCCGCTGCCGATGAGGCGCCCGGGCCGGCACGCCGATTCGCTTCGAGCGACCAGGGCCACCACCACGGGGCCCCCGCCGCCTCCCGCGCCCCCAGCACGACATGGGGTCGCGGTGAGGCGGCGGGGCCTTGCGCTCACTCCGGCCACGGGATCAGTCAGGACGACGGCAGAGCGCCGAGCGTGTGCAGACTGGGCGGTGTCAGCGTCCCGTCAGCGTCTTCCCCGCCCGAATCAGGGCGTCACGCGAGCAGGCCGTGGCGCCGCGCTCGGAGCCTGGCGGCTGCCGCACAGCATCACCGGCCCCGATCAAGCTGTCCTCGCTCTGTGTCCCAACGCCCCGGACCGAGCTGCAAAGGGCCGGGGCGCCCCTACGGACACCGGGCCGTGAGTGAAGGCGACGGCGTGCTCAGGCAGCGGTGACCATGTCTGCGTGAGCGGCCCGCAGCAGGGTGCGGGCGGCGTCCTTGGCGTGACGTGCGGGCTCCGGAGACCCGGAGATGGCCGCTGTGGTCATCGCGCCCTCGGCGAGGAGAACGAACTGGTCGGTCAGCCACGCGGGCGCGTCCGCGGCGGCCACGAGCTCGGCGAGATAGCGCCGGAAGGCATCCTTGTGGGCCTTCGCGATGTCGGCCACGGCCTGGGACGTCGCTCCCAGCTCCCCGAAGGAGTTGATGAAGCCGCAGCCGCGGTAGTCCGGCTCGCCGAACCAGCGGTACAGCCAGTCGAAGACCGCCAGAATCCGCTGCGTAGGCGAGTCGTGGGCATCCACGTACCGAGCCAGATCATGGAGCCACCTCGCGTCCCGCCGCTTCAGGTACGCCTCCACCAGGGTGTCCTTGGAAGGGAAGATCTGGTACAGGCGCTTGAGGGGCACGCCGGAGGCGGTGCGGATCGCATCCATTCCCACCGACTGTATGCCTCGACCGTAGAACAGTTCCTCGGCAGCATCGAGGACCCGCTGCTCAGTCGTTTCGAGCTCCACTTCGATCACCCATTCTCGAAAACGAACTTTCTCTTACGGTAAGGAGCGCGCCAGGCCGCAAGGCACATTCCCGGGCGCGGGCCTGACCGTGTCGCCGAAACGCGGCCAGCCCGGAGCGAGGCCGGGCAGGCCTGCCCTCTGCCCTCAAGCGAGCACAAGGCCCGCCCGGGACGCCCCGGCCGGCGCGTGGCGACGCACACACCGGCGCGGCCCCGTCGGCGATGCCGTTCCTCAAGCGTCTCGGTCCAGTCCGCCAGCAACTCGACGATGCCCACGCCGCGGCCGCGCTCATCATCGGCACCGGCACAGCGAGGGCGGGGCGAGGGCGCCGTGGCGCCGGAGTGCGCACCCTCGACACGCACGGCGCGGCCTTCGAACGTGAGGCTCACGATCATGCCGGCCCGTCCGTGCCGGGCCGCGTTCCCCGCAAGCTCGCCGACGATCAGCAGGACGGAGTCCTGATCCTCCGGGACGACGTCCCACCGGGCCGGCAGGGACGCGGCGAAGCGGCGGGCGGTGTGTACCCAGCGCTCCTCGGCGGGAACGGCGATCACGCCGAACCGGTGCACGCCCGCACGAGCACGGGCCAGCGCCGGGCCACAGGGGCTGTCCGGGGCTGCCCGCCGGACAAGGGCAGCACCATCGGCGGGGGTTTCGCTGCGGTGTGCGAGAGGGTCACGGCAACGCCCATCCGAACTTTCCGAGCCCACATCAAGAGGCTCATGTTCTGCAGCTTCTATGCCCTCGGCCCTGGACCGGGCCGGCGTCAGGGCCGAGGCGACGGCCCTGCGGCACTCGCGGCGGCCGAACCGGCAATCCGTCCGGCCGGCGGTGACAGTGTCGTGAGCCCCCAGCCGAGAACGATCGTTCCATCGATGGAGATCAGCCTATAGAACGATGGTTCTCAGCGGGAGAGGGATGCGTTGAACTGTCGAAATCCGGAGCAACGCCCCACGCTCACCGCAGGTGAGAGGGTCTTCAAGGCCTGCGAGGCAATCCTGAGCCCAAAGCCCTCCAGGTACGCGGCGGCCCCTGCCGCAGGCACAGCCTCACACACGAACGGCCACGCCGTTAATCCGACGTCGGGCCCCGATCCACGGCGCGGGGGCGGGCGGTCAGAGGCCGAGGTCACTCAGGCCCGGGTGGTCGTCGGGGCGGCGCCCGAGGGGCCAGTGGAACTTGCGCTCCGACTCCTTGATGGGGAGGTCGTTGATGCAGGCGTAGCGCAGCCGCATCAGGCCGTTGTCGCCGAACTCCCAGTTCTCGTTGCCGTAGGAGCGGAACCAGTTGTGCGAGTCATCACGGGATTCATAGGCGAAGCGCACGGCGATGCGGTCGCCGTCGAAGGCCCACAGCTCCTTGATGAGCCGGTACTCCAGCTCCCGGTTCCACTTGCGGGCGAGGAAGGAGACGATCTCCTCACGGCCGGCGGCGAACTCCGCGCGGTTCCTCCAGCGCGAGTCCACGGTGTAGGCCGCGGCGACCTTCTGCGGGTCGCGGGTGTTCCAGCCGTCCTCCGCCAGGCGGACCTTCCGGATGGCGCTCTCCCGGGTGAACGGCGGGAACGGAGGGCGTGCTTCGTCAGTCATGTCGCTTCCTTTGAGTCTGTGGGCGGTATCGCCGCCGGCGGGGTGCGGATTCCGCCGGCGCGGGCGCACCATCACGAGAACGAACATTCTCACCGTCAAGCACAACTGTACGAGAACGATGGTTCTCATGCAAGACCGACCGACCACGACCTGGCACCCCCCTGTCGGGTCATCGCGCACAGACGCCTCGGCCGGTGGAGCGCTGCTTCCGGGGCAGGCCACCGTGAACGGGCTCGCGACGAGGGAGTCGGCCTCGTGCCCGGTTGAGGCGGCGGGTGCGTTCCGGGCTTGCTGCGCGGTCGGCGCCGAGTACTTGTGGCGTTCGTCCGGCCGGTCCTGCCTGCCCCGCAGACCCGGGCCGGGTCGGGCAGCACGGCCTGGAGATCATCATGGCCGTGTGCCAGAGCTTCGAGGTGCGCCGCGAGCTGGTGGGCAGGCGAGTCAGGGCCGCCATCGTGCCGGCCGACGACCCCGGCGGAGATCCGGCCGGCCGCCTGCCGTGACACACCCTGGACCGGTTGCGCCTCCAGGCTCAGCATGTGGGACCGTGTCGACGTCCGCGCCGCCCCGCGCGCCCGGCACGATGGTCCTCATGCAGCCGCTGCCGGGCTCTCCTGCAGATGTGTGACCGGCTCTGTTGGGGCTTCTTGAAATTGGCTCTGTCCGCAGTTCCGTGAACGGACATATGGCAGGGAGCGAACGTGCCGCACGTGGCACTCTGGCCGGATGGCAGAGAGCGACCGGGAACGCGTGGTAGAGGGCTGGGTCTGGAACGGGAACGTCCAGCCCTTCTTGGCGCTCTTGGCGCGTTAGAGGCTGTTGTTGTTCCGAATCTGAAGACAGTGTTTTCGCTGGTGAGGCATAGGGCCGGTGATTCGGCGGGAGTGGTGACATGCCGTGTCGTCGCTCCTCGGGAGGCTGCAGATGCCGTCGGTCGTCGGACTGCTGGAACAGCACGAACTCGCCGCTCGCCGTCGAGTCGACGGGCTGTGTGAGGAAGCCGATCGCATCCAGGCCGAACTGGCTGCGGCCGAGAAAGAATGGCAGGAGTGGGCGATCGCCCGCAGGCGGGTGGGCACCGTCCTGGCTCCGGACGGCGGTGACATCGCCGGTCAAGGGGCCGCCCATGGCCCGCAGGACGCAGACGCGCGCCCGGCGTCCGGGCCTGCGGCGAAACCGAAGTCGCAGGTGCCGGTGTGGAGTGAGGGGCTGGCCTGGTCGGTGCTGTCGGTGGACTACCAGCGCATCCTCACAGCGCTCGCGGACCGGCACCGGCTCCACCAAGGGCCCTTGACCTGCCAGGAGTTGGCCGTGATGTTCGGTCTTGACGCGGTGCCGGCCAAGGTGGAGACGCTGCGGTCGAAAGCGAAGCGCTTGGTCGCGCGGGGCTGGCTGGCCGAGCGGCAGCCGGGCCGGTTCACCCTCGCTGCGGGTGTGGCCGGGCAAGGCGGCGTGTCATGAGCAGAGTCATCGACCAGTAGACCATCGCCTCGGCGCTGGCGGTGCGGCGTTCGAAGTCGCGCACCAGACGGCGGGTGCGCATCAGGTGGGCGAAGAACCGCTCGACGATCCACCGCTTGGGCAGCACCACGAAGCCGCGCACGTTGTCGCTGCGTTTCACGATCGCCAGGACGAGTGCGAGCGTGGTGAGGCAGTGGGCGACGAGGCCGCCGGTGTAGCCGCCGTCGGCCCAGACCAGTTCCAGCCGGTGGCAGACGTCGGCGACCTGACCGAGCAGCTCCTGGGCGGCGATGCGGTCGCCCGTGTCCGCGGCGGTGACCATCACGCCCAGCAGCAGGCCGAGCGTGTCGACCACGACGTGCCGCCTGCGGCCATTGATGAGTTTGCCGCCGTCGAAGCCCCGGCTGTCCGCGCCGACCACGGCGTCCGCCTTGACCGACTGCGAGTCGATCACACCGGCCGTCGGTGCCGCGTCGCGGCCCAGCGTCTTACGGACCTGTCCGCGCAGCCGGTCGTGGAACTCCTTGACCAGGCCGTGGTCGCGCCAGCGGCGGAAGAAGGCGTAAACCCGGTCCCACGGCGGGAAGCCGACCGGCATACCGCGCCACTTGATTCCGTTGTCGACGAGGTAGCGGATCGCGTCCAACATCGCGCGGTGGCAGTACGCCTCCGGCTGCCCGCCCCGCCCGCGCAGCCAGCCGGGCACCGGCAACAGCGGCCGGACCTGACTCCACTCCGTGTCCGTCATGTCCGACGGATACCGCCGAACACGTTCCGGATGATCGGCTGCGTTTCCGAACCGGTGGGCGACACAATCACACGACGGAGACGCCGAGTTGAACTCCACCGGCGCGAGCACGTACAACTGCGGCAACAGGGTCTCCTGGATCTCGGTTGGCTTCGCAACCCCGAGCCACCAAGAGGCCCTGCCTTCATGCCCGCGACCAGCTGCGATCACCCGATCGAGACTCCCGTTCGACGCCCACCCCTCAAGATCGGAACGACAACAGCTACTTACGCCAGCTATGACTTCGATGGCACCGACTGGCAGGTGGTCGAACTCGGCCTTGAGGCCACCGATGATGAGCACCCGGATCGCTGGTACAACTATCCACTCGTCGGATCGGGCCATCACCTCGAAGTGCACCTTGCCAAGGCCGTGGGTGGCGATGAGGTCTCTGTCCGCGTGGCGGGAACTTCCAACCCTGAGTTGCTGCTGAGGGCGGACACCGCTGATAGCGGCCTTTGCCACCAGGCTCGTCGCATGAGGCGAGTGAGGTTCCCCTCCTACTGTGGAGACCGTGACCGGAGGGATAGTTGGGGGTCATGGCATCCAGGAAGCGCATCTACGACGCTGAGTTCCGCGAGGGGGCGGTACGGATCGTGACGGAGACCGGGAAGCCGATTCCGGAAGTGGCTGAGGACCTGGGTATTCATCCGGGGACCCTGCACAGCTGGGTGTCGCGAGCGAGGCGCAACGGGTCGCCGTCGTCGGACCGGCCGGTGGCCGAGCCATCGCCCGGCGGTCGGCTTCGGGAGAGCGAGCGTGCTGAGCTGGAGCGGCTGCGGGCCGAGACCAGGGAGAAGGACAAGCGCATCCGCGAGCTGGAGATGGAGCGTGATGTGTGCAAGCGATTCGTGGCCTTGTGGGTGAAGTAGCTGACGCTGACCCGGCCGTCGCGGTCGGGGTGATCAGCAACTGCAAGGCCGAGCAGAAGATTCCGTACCGCACCGCCTGCCGGGCGCTGGGGGTGTCGGAGTCGTGGTTTTACAAGTGGCGGGATCGTCCGCCGACCGCGCGTGAGGTGCGCAGGCAGCAGCTGGCCGAGGAGATCGAGGAGATCTTCCACGGCTCGGGCGGCACCTACGGCTCGCCGAAGGTGTTCATCGAGCTGGTACGCAGAGACTGGCGGGTATCGGTGAACACGGTCGCAAAGGTCATGGTCGAGCTCGGGCTGGCCGGACGTAAGATCCGCAGGCGCCGGTCGCTGACGAGGCCGGGCAAGCGGCCGGCCACCCCGGACTTCGTGCGCCGGGACTTCACCGCCGAGGAACCCGATCTTGTCTGGGCGGGCGATCTCACCGAGATCGAAACAGGCGAGGGCAAGCTGTACTTGGCGACGGTCATCGACCTGTTCTCCCGCCGGCTGCTCGGCTACGCGATGGCCGCCCGGCATGACGCCGACCTGGTGGTCGCGTCCCTGAACATGGCC
Source organism: Streptomyces sp. NPDC050121 (assembly GCF_044460385.1). Lineage (NCBI taxonomy): Bacteria > Bacillati > Actinomycetota > Actinomycetes > Kitasatosporales > Streptomycetaceae > Streptomyces > Streptomyces sp. NPDC050121. The sequence goes on from NZ_JBITJV010000030.1 coordinate 11,250, forward strand.
GCGGCCACCCGCGGCGGCGACGTGCGCGGCGTGATCATGCATACGGACAGGGGAAGCGAGTACTGCTCGCGGCGGTTCAAGCGGGCCTGTCGCAAGCTCGGCGTCGTGCAGTCCATGGGCAGAGTTGGATCTTGTTTCGACAACGCCGTGAGCGAGGCGTTCAACAGCGTCCTCAAAGTGGAGTACGTGCACCGGCATGCCTTCCGCACCCGCACCGAGGCCCGGATCAAGATCGCCACCTGGATCACCGACTTCTACAACACCAGGCGTCTACACAGCGTATGTGGGTTCAAGAGCCCGATCGACTACGAACGTGACCACCGGGCCACCCTCGCCGAGGGGCTGGCCGCATAGACCGTCTCCACGCTGCGAGGGGATTGACATAGTGCCGGATGTAGCGGTCCGGGTAGTTGTGCGAGCGGAACGACGACCAGGACGGGTCGGCGAGCCCGGCCGTCTTGTGGAAGGTGGCGTCCTGGGCGAACTTCACGGTGCCGTCGTTGGCGTCCAGTCGCAGCTGGAAGTAGGCGTGCCGCAGGTAGCGGGTCGGGTCGGTGACGGACTGGAAGGAGACGCCGGAGGAGTCGGCCAGCCCCGGCACCACCTTCCATTGCGAGTCGGTGTAGGGGTCGAAGGGGTACGGGTCGATGCGGCCGATGGAGTCGACCTGCCGCCAGTATCTGTCCGGGAAGTTGTAGGACTTCAGCCGGTTCCAGGCCGGCTTGCCCCACCGAGCGACCATGTTGTCGTACACCGTCTGCGGGATCGGCTTGATGTCGGCGTGCTTGGAGTTCAGCGGCTGGGTGTAGACGCGCCGGTCGGTGGCGGTCCAGGTGCCGGTGGAGAGATCGCTGGTCTGCCAGGTGTAGAACAGCGCGTTGGCGTCGCCCCACAGGTACCACGTGCCGGCGGCCTGGGCGAGGATCGGGCCCTCGATGCCTCCCTGGGGCGCCAGGCCCGAGGTGAACTGGGTGAAGCTGCCGGGGTTGAGCGAGGTGGACTTCGCACCCGTGAGGCTGTTGTGGCCCTTGTAGTACAGGTAGTTGACGCCGTTCACGTCCTTGGCCAGGGTGCCGTCGATGACGTCGTAGCCGGGGTCGAAGAAGACCTGCGGCGACGTCACGGTCTGGAAGTCCGTGGTGTAGTTCACCATGATCACGTTGTGGCCGCTGCTGTTCACGGCCGAGTAGATGATGGCGTACTGGCCGCGGGAGGCGTCCCAGAAGGCGTCGGGCGCCCAGGTGTGGGTGGCCATGTCGTGCAGTTTCAGCAGGCGGTAGTTGTCGAAGGAGCGCAGGTCGGCGGAGTCCCAGAGGTGGATGTACGGGCTCTTCTTGGTCCAGTCGGTGCCCTTCAGGTTGGTCGCCATGACGACGTAGGTGCCGTCCTGCTTGGGCAGGATGACGGGGTCGCGCAGACCGCCGTCGCCCGCGGTCGGGGTCACGACGGGGTTGTTCTGGTTCAGCGGCATCCACTGCAGTGCGTCGGTGCTGACGGCGAGGTGCAGGCCGTAGTCCGTACCGAGGTTTGCCGGTGACTGGGTGAAGTAGGCCATGACGAACGGGGAGGTCGTCGCGGCGCTCGCGGACTGGCTGCCGAGGGTCAGCGCGCCGGTGGTGGACAGCGGCACTGCCGCGGCCATGCCGAGGAACAGCCGGCGCGACGGGAGGGGGGTTGCGCTCATCTGGTGCCTCCGGGCGTAGGAAGGTGCGGGCGGATCCAGAACCTGTGGGCGGCCCCGGCCCGGAGCCGCCCGCAGGTTCGGTCCCTCGTCAGCTCCAGGGAGACGCGGTGAGCCAACTGGTGTCCTGGGCCCACGAGTTCGTGTTGTCCCAGGCGTTGGTGCCGCCGTTGCTGGCGATGTAGGCCGTGTAGTTGTAGTGGCGGATGTACTTGGTCGGGAAGTTGGAGGACTGGAAGGAGGTGCCGACCCCGCTGTTGCCCGCGGTGGGGCAGAAGGTGGCGTCCTTCGCGAACGAGCTGCCGCCGTTGTCGGTGTTCAGGTAGAGCTGGTAGTTGGAGTGGCGCAGGTACTGGCCGGGTTTGTCGGCGGACTCGAAGGACAGGCAGGAGGTGTTGGCCAGTCCGTTGCGGACGATCCAGGTGGCGTTGGCCTTGTCGGTGGCCGAGCTGGCGGAGTTGATGCTGGAGATGACGACCTTGGTGTCGGCGCTGTTGTGGCGCAGGTAGTGCGAGGTGCAGCAGGGCGAGGTGGTGGCCTTCAGGGAGATCCGGGAGCCGGGGGTGAGGGTTCCGGTGCTGGTCGAGCCGCTGTTGTAGCCGGCGGCGGTGATGTTGGCCTGGACGGCGTTCTCGGTGGCGTCCGAGGGGTAGCCGGAGGTCATGACGCCTTCGTAGAAGGTGCCCTGGCCGGTGTTGCTGTTGTCACCGCCGATGCCGAGGATGATCGCGCCCTGCTTCTTCATCGGGTTGTAGCCGGTGGCGTTGGGGCGCACGCCGTCGTAGAAGGTGGACAGGCTGCCCGACTGGGCGTTGCCGCCGCGGATGGCCCAGTGGTTCGGGCCGCCCTTGACGATGGCGGTCGTGAACCGGTGGTTGATGGTCGGGTCGCCCGCGTTCACTCCGCGGTTGACCCCGGAGAACAGGCCGTTCTCCAGGTCGGCCATGATCCAGGGGCCAGTGCCGCTGCCGGAGCCCCAGCCCGTGCTGGTGCCGAAGTAGATGGCCTCCATGGTGCCGTTGCCGTCGTCGTTGCCGGTCGTCTCGGCGTTGCCGTAGTCGAAGCAGCAGCCGCCGTTGACGTGCGTGCCGTCGAAGATCGCGTACATGCCCTCCGGCTGGTCGCCGGTGGCGATGCCGTTGGTGTTGTTGTTGCGGTAGCCGGTGCCGGGGGCGACGTAGACGCCGTACGCCTTGTGCCCGCCGACGGTGACCGGCGCCTCGAAGGCGTTGGCCAGGTTGTCGTTCCCGTTCTCCGCCGGGCCGGGCCAGTAGCCCTTGAGCGCCTGGGTGAGGTTGTTGTGCTTGGGCGACTGGTCGTAGATGACGGTGATGACACAGCTGGTGTTCGCGCAGAAGGAGTCCTGCTGCGCGGCGTCGGCGTATCCGCCGGCGCTCAGCAGGCCGATGTCCTTGGTCGCGCTGTCGGAGGCGCGCTTGACCTGGTAGAGCGGGCCGGTGTACGCCCCGTACAGGGCGCGGGTGGTGCTGTGCGCGGCGACGCAGGGGGTGCCGCCGGCGGCGTAGATGTCGCACGGCCCCTCGGTGGCGGCCTGCGAGGGGGCGGCCGTGGCGGTGAGCAGACCGGCCGCGAGCGCGGCGGTGGCACCGGCCGCGAGCAGCGCCCGTCTGACGCTGCGTATCCACGGTGGCTTGAACATGAAGGGCTCCTTCACAGGATGGGGTGAGGGTGGGCGTCGACGAACCCCGGTGTCCGGCTGTGCGGGGGGTGCGGGTCGCGTCGACGCTTCCGTTGCCGGTGCGGCTTCGGCCGTTGTCGGCACCGGAGGCGGGGTGGGCTGCTGGTCAGCTCCGAGGGGTTGGCGGCGAACCGGCTGGTGTCCTGGCGCCACGGTGAGGGTGGTGTCACAGCCGCTGTAGCGCCGTTGCTCGTGTGGTGGGCGGTCGGGTGCCGGCGTTCTCCCGAGACGCGTCGGCACCCCTGTCGCTGTCGGGTCAGCTGGTCACCCGGAAGGTGGCGTCACTGCGTCCCGTCGCGGTGGTGATCGGGTCGAGCTTCAGGTAGTAGGCGTAGTGGCGGATGTAGCGGTCGGGGTGGTTGTACGACTGGAACGACGACCAGGTGGAGTCGGCGAGCCCGGCGACCTTGTTGAAGGTGGCGTCCGCGGCGAACTGGGCGCTGCCGTCGTTGTGGACGAGCTGGAAGTCGTAGTTGGCGTGGCGCAGGAAGTAGCCCGGGTAGTTGACCGACTCGAAGGAGACGGTGTCGGTGCCCGTCAGGCCGGGCCTGAGCCGGAACTGGGCGTCCTCGACGGGGGTGACGTCGGGGTCGATGCGCACGTCGAAGTTGATCTGGCGCACGTACCGGTCCGGGAAGTTGTACGACTGCAGCCGCTGCGCCGGGGTGTTGGGCCAGCGGGCGAGCACGCGGCTCTCCTCGGCGGCCGTGAGGGTCATGATCGCGCCGTGGCGCTTCGGGGTGCCGCCCATGTCGTAGCTGGTCGCATCCTGAAGCCGGTAGGTGCTGACGTCGAACGGGTTGGTCGTCAGGATCGGCCTGTATTCGCGGACGCCCTGCGGGTTGTTGTAATCGATGTAGAGGGCCCACTCGTTGCGGTCTCTGAACTTCATCCAGACCGGGCCTTCGACGACATTGCCGGTGAGGCCGATGCTGGAGAGGTTGCCGAGGTTGGTCCACGTCCCCAGGATCGAGTTGCTGCCCTCGACGTTGTTCTGGCCGTCGCCGGAGACCCGCAGGTAGCGGTAGGGGCCGGTACCGGCGGGCACCTCCGTCATCTGCGTGTCGACGACCGGCGTGCTGCCAGGGGGATCGATCCAGATCTGCGGGGTGGTGATGGTGCGGAAGTCCTTGGTGCGGGCGGAGTAGATGCGGTACTTGAAGATCCCGTTCACCGTGGCGTTCGTCGCCCAGTACAGGACGTAGTCGTTGGTCACGGGGTTGAAGATCGCCTCCGGCGCCCACGCGTTCTTGCCGCCGGGGATCAGTCCGGCGGCGCCGAGCAGCCACGGCTTCGACCACGTCACCAGGTCGGTCGACTCCCACACCACGAAGTTGGGGCTGCCGTTGGTGTACGTCGAGCCGCAGCGGATGCACAGGTCGGTCGCGATGATCCAGTACTTGCTCCCGTCAGGAGAGCGCACCAGTGCGGGGTCGCGCACGCCCTTCGTGCCGATCATGGAGTTCAGGACCGGTGCTCCGCCGTTGAGGTCGTTCCAGTGCAGGCCGTCCGTGCTGTGCGCGAGATACAGCATCTGACCGGTCGCGGAGTCGCCGGTGAAGTGCACCATCAGATAGCCGGGGTCGGCGGCAGCCGCCCGCTGGGGCGTGGTCAGGGCTTGGCCCGTGAAGAGGAGACAGACGGCGAGCAACATCACCGTCAGCCGGGCGCGGAGCGCAGACATGGGATCTCCTGTCGCGTGCGGGTGCCACCGCCGGCTAAGGGGAAGCGGGGCGGCGGGGGGAACTTGGTCTGGCCATGGGCGGGACAGGACCCGAATACCGCGCGAGCCGGAAGGTCGGATCCGAACAACGGTGTTTCACCGCTTCGCCCATGGTGCCGTGGTGACGGCGGGTCAGGGCGCGCGAGCAAGCGCATCCACCCAGGTGGGGACGTTGCGACACGGGCCGGGTGTGTGTGCTTCTCAGCGCCCGTGAAGGCGTTTCAGGTGCGCGGCGCTTCGGCTGGAAGCCTTCGTAGCCAACTCACTGTCCAATCAGGCATGTTGAACGAAATATCGAACGCTGTTCGTGAAATCGGGCAGACGTTAAATCCGGAAAGGAGGGCGCGTCAATACATCCGACACATCCGATCCGCCGACGTACAAATGGGCGACCCGGCACTCACCCGGCCCCCCGGCCCGGCTCATACGCGATATGCCCCGTCCGCTTCTGGGCGGACGACGGGGTCCAGTTCCGCTGACGACCATGGCTGGCGGCGCGAACAAGGTCTCCCTGCTCGACGCCCAGCGCAACTACCGGGAACGCCGGCCGAGGACAGGGCCGGGCAGGCCGCGGTGGCTCAAGGAGGCCACGAGCCCCCGCCTCCGCTCCCACGCATCCAGCACATCCCCGCCCGCACAACCCCCAGCACACCGCACCAGCAGCCGGCCCCACCCTCGATCACCAGCCACACCGCAGCGCTCAACCCCGTCAGGCAATCACCTGCACAACGTCCACCCAGTTTCTGTTATTGCCCCGCCGTCCCCCCGTCTCCTGTACATGCACGCGACACGACAGATCAGTCGGCGCACCACGCTCAAGGCCGCGGGCGCCGCAGCCGTCGGTCTCGCCGGCGTCGCCACCCCCTCGGTGACCGCGGGCGGAGCCTTCGCGCACCCCGGCCTCCTCCACACCGGCGCCGACCTCGCCCGCATGGCCGCCAAGGCGAAGGCCGGCGCCGCGCCCTGCACCGCCGGGTACGCGAAGCTGACCGCCAACCCGCATTCGCAGAGCGGCTGCACGGCCCGTCCACAGGCCATCGTGCACCGGGGCGTGCAGCTGCACCCCCGCAGCACGTGGGCACAGAACTACGGGATGACCCGCCAGCCGGTAAGGATTTGTGTTCACAAGGCTAGACACAAGCGACGTCCATATCCGTTAATCCATCACATGTGTCAGCGAAGATTCACGTTCCATATTTCGGACGACGTTTGAAAAGTCGAACGACGTGAGGAAGAGGTCGTCGGCCTGTCGGCCGTAGGGCGCCGCGTCGGCAGCACACAAGCCCGTGACACGCCACGCCCGACCGTCGGACGTGTGAGCCAGCACATCAAAAGTCCAAGCAGTCGCTCTGCCGTATCGAAAGGCTCAAGATGTCTTCCTCCGTCAGCAGGCGTCGTCTCCTGCAACTGGCCGGGGCCACCGTGGCCGCCTCTGCCACCGGATCCTTCCTCGGCGCGTCTTCCGCCCAAGCGGCCATCGCCCCCGCGAGGACCGACATCGGGGTCTTGGCGCACCCCTTCGAACTCGGCCAGGTACGACTCACCGCGAGCCGGTGGCTGGACAACCAGAACCGCACCCAGAACTACCTGCGGTTCATCGACGTCGACCGGCTGCTGTACAACTTCCGCGCCAACCACAAGCTGTCCACCAACGGCGCGACCGCCAACGGCGGCTGGGACGCGCCGAACTTCGGCTTCCGCACCCACATCCAGGGGCACTTCCTCACGGCATGGGCACAGTCGTACGCCGTGACCGGGGACACCACCTGCCGGGACAAGGCCACCTACATGGTCGCGGAGCTGGCCAAGTGCCAGGCCAACAACAGCGCCGCCGGATTCAGCGCCGGGTACCTCTCCGGCTACCCCGAGTCCAACTTCACTGCTCTCGAGCAGGGCACCAGTGGCGAGGTGCTGTACTACACGATCCACAAGACCCTCACCGGCCTGCTGGACGTATGGCGCCACATCGGCAGCACACAGGCCCGGGACGTGCTGCTCGCCCTGGCCGGATGGGTCGACTGGCGCACAGGCCGGCTGACCACCCAGCAGATGCAGACCATGTTGCGCGTCGAGTTCGGCGGCATGAACGCCGTGCTGACCGATCTCTACCAGCAGACGGGCGACGCGCGGTGGCTCACCGTCGCCCAGCGCTTCGACCACGCCGCGGTGTTCGACCCCCTGGCGGCCAACCAGGACCAGCTCAACGGAATCCACGCCAACACCCAGGTGCCCAAGTGGATCGGGGCCGCCCGGGAGTACAAGGCCACCGGCACCACCCGCTACCGGGACATCGCCACCAACGCCTGGAACATCACCGTCAACGCGCACACCTACGCCATCGGCGGCAACAGCCAGGCGGAGCACTTCCGCGCCCCGAACGCCATCGCCGGCTACCTGACCAACGACACGTGCGAAAGCTGCAACACCATCAACATGCTCACCCTCACCCGGGAGCTGTTCGCGCTGGACCCGAACCGCGTCGCGCTGTTCGACTACTACGAGCGGGCGTGGCTGAACCAGATCATCGGCCAGCAGAACCCGGCCGACGACCACGGACACGTCACCTACTTCACCCCCCTCAAGCCGGGAGGCCGGCGCGGTGTCGGCCCGGCGTTGGGCGGCGGCACTTGGAGCACCGACTACGGCACCTTCTGGTGCTGCCAGGGCACGGGCCTGGAGATGCACACCAGGCTGATGGACTCCATCTACTTCCACAACGACACCACGCTGACCGTGAACATGTTCGTGCCGTCGGTGCTCACCTGGACGGAGCGCGGTATCACCGTCACCCAGACGACGACCTACCCCGTCAGCGACACCACGACCCTTCAGGTCACCGGCAGCGTCAGCGGCACCTGGGCGATGCGCATCCGTATACCGAGCTGGACCACCGGGGCCACCATCAGCGTCAACGGCGTCGCGCAGAACATCGCCACCACGCCCGGCAGTTACGCCACCCTGAACCGCTCGTGGACCTCCGGCGACACGGTCACGGTCCGCCTGCCCATGCGGATCGGCATCCGACCGGCCAACGACAACGCGAACGTCGCCGCGATCACCTACGGGCCGGTGGTCCTGTCCGGCAACTACGGTGACTCCACGCTCAGCTCCCTCCCTGCGCTGACCACGTCCTCGATCAAACGGACCAGCAGCAGTTCACTCGCCTTTACCGCCACCTCCAGCGGCTCCCCCGTCAACCTGGGCCCGTTCTACGACGCGCACGGCTTCAACTACACCGTCTACTGGAACACCACCGGCAATACCGTCCGTCTCGTCAACGCGAGCAGCGGTCTCCTGCTGGGCATTCAGAACATGTCCACGGCCGACGGCGGCCGCGCTCTGCAGTGGACGGACAACGGCACCGCCGACCACAACTGGGAAATGATCACTGATGGAAGCGCGGTCCGCTTCCGCAACGCCAACAGCGGCAAGGTGCTCGGCGTCTTGAGCATGTCCACGGCAGACGGCGCGACCGTTCTGCAGTGGTCGGACAACGGCACCGCCGACCACAAATGGACCCTGCTCGACCAGCAGGACGGGACCTACAAGATCCGCAACGTGAACAGCGGCAAGCTGCTCGCCATCGCGGGCAACTCCACCGCGGTCGGCGCGTTCGCGGTCCAGGACACGGACGACGGCACCGCCGACAACCGCTGGCGCATCGTGCTGAACTAGCGTCCGTCGCGGAAGGAGGGCTTGGTCGTTCTCCCCCACTTATGCTCAGCCCCTTCGACCATCGTTCGTCATACCGGACAAAGCTTGTGGCGGTGCCTCTCGGACCCGCCACAAGCGGCTTCCGATGCCCATTGCCTTCCTTGTAGAGCCCGGTTGGGGCTCGTGGCCTTCGGGGCCGGTATGACTCTTTGCCCCTGTCCTCGATGATCCGGGGGTGCTGTCGCCGGTCCCGGCGGCACCGGATGGTCGCTGATGGAAGCGTGTCCGCCGACAGGCAGGGCTGCGTAATGTGGCTGCCGATCTCCGGTGCCCGGCGGGCCACCGGTGGTGACTCCGGGGAGGGGAAAGCCCGGCGACCAGCAACGCCGCGAGGTCCTGGAGACCCGCACGACGGCCCTGCTGGAGGCCCACCCTGTCGCGAAGGTCCTGACCTCCATGCCCGGGGTCGCGGTCAGGACCGGTGCACCGCATCCTGGCCGAGGCCGGCGACGCCAGCGCGTTCCCCACCGCCGCCCACCTGGCCTCTTATGCGGGACTGACCCCCACCACACGCCGTTCGGGAACCTCCGTCCGGGGCGAAGGACCGCCCCGCGGCAGCAACAAGACGCTCAAACGGGCCCTGTTCCTGACCTCGTTCGCCTCGCTGAGCAGCCCCGAGTCGCGAACCTACTACGACAGGAAACGGGCGGAAAACAAGCGCCTCAACGCAGCCCTCATCTGCCTGTCGACGATCAAGTTTTTCGGCTCTGGCGAAGATCTTGTGACCGGGCCCGCGACACCAGGGCATCCTGACACGATGTCAGGCGTGTAATTCACGGAGTTTTGAGACATTTCATCCCCATTTGGTCGATGTCGTAGTCGAGGTCGTTCAGCACTCAGCGGCCCAGATCGTCCTGCACGCCCACGCGCGAGCGGCAGGGGCGAGGTGCCCGCACTGCTCCAGGGCGTCGGGGCGGGTACACGGGCGGTACGTCCGGCGTCTGGCGGACGCGGCGATCGGGGGCAGAGCCGTGGTCGTCGAGCTGCTCGTGCGCCGCTTCCGCTGCCTGAACGGCGCCTGCAGCGCGGTGACGTTCGCCGAGCAAATCGAGGGGCTGACCACGCCGCACGCCCGTAAGACCCCGCTGCTGCGCTCGGTACTGTTGTCCATAGCCTGCACGCTCGCCGGCCGGCCCGGCGCCCGCCCAGCCGCGCTGCTCGGCATCGGCGTCGCCAAGGACACCCTGCTGCAACTGCTCCGTACCATGCCTGACCGGCGTGAGGGGCCGGTGCGGGTCCTGGGCGTGGACGACTTCGCTCTACGCAAGGGTGACTCGTACGCCACCGTCCTGGTGGATCTGGAGGCCCGCCGACCGGTTGATGTGCTGCCGGGCCGGGACGCCGGACCCTTGGCCGCCTGGCTGGCCGGGCATCCGGAGGTGGAGATCATCTGCCGGGATCGGGCCGGTGCCTACGCCGAGGGTGCCCGGACCGGTGCTCCCCAGGCTGTCCAGGTTGCCGAGGGCTGGCATCTGTGGCGGAACCTCGCCGAGGCCGTGGAGAAGACCGTCGGCTCGCACCACAACTGCATCCGCTCCGCGTTCGCAACGAGTCCAGCCAGTGAGCTGGAGACGGCAAAACGGCACGATGCAGCCCTTCGGCCCTCCGGACAGCACGCGCGACTGCCTCGGCCGCCCGCGGTGCCTGGTCGCCCGCACCAAGGAACGCTACGCGGCGGTGCAGGAGCGACTGGCCAAGGGCAAGTCCCTGATGGCAATCGGCCGGGAACTGCGGCTTGACCACTCCACCGTGCGCCGCTTCGCCCGTACCGCCTTGGGTGACAGGCGCGCCCGGGTGTGCGTCAGTTGCTGTCAGTGAGGATCGTGAAGACCCGGTTGAGGCCGACGATGGCGGCGCAAGCGGGTGGCGACACCGCTCACCTGCCCCGCATGTCCCCATCTCTGAGGTCAGCGGTTCGTCTGTCGCCCAGCAGACCGTCATGGAGATCCTCCAGGCAGAACGCGGTGTAGCCACCGGTGTCGTCCTGGCAGAAGAAGCCACCCCCAACTGGCGCAACAGCTAAGCCAAATGAAACAGACAACCGAGAATCAAACGCTCACTAAGAAGCGTCTCCGCGTTGGTGGGGCACGTCGTCAGGGTGCTGTGGGGCGAAGGGCGAGGAGGGCTTGGAGTGGCCGGGTGGGCTGGGGGGTGCCGCGCCAGATCAGTGCTTTGCGGTAGGTGAGGGAGGGACTGATCGGGACGGTGCGGATCCGGGAGTTTGCTGTGAGGGCCCGGTCGGTGCTCACGGTGAGGGAGATGCCGACTCCGGCTTCCACCAAGGCGGCGTGCAGGCCCCCGTCGTTGGTTGCGTACTGGGTGGTGAAGTCGATGCCGGCCGCGTCGAACGCGGACTGCAGGCGTGATCGTAGTCCGCTGTCGGGGTCGTAACTGATCAGGGTCTTGCCGGACAGCAGCTCGATGGGCATGTTCTCCCGGCCGGCCAGCGGAGAGTCTGCTGGTACGACGGCCACGATCTCGTCCTCGAGCATGACCACGCTGCGCAGGTCTTCGGCGAGGGGCTGCTGGGGCAGGGCCACCACGGCGGCGTCCAGTTCGCCTTCTTCGACGCGCGAGATGAGTGCGGCGCTGCGTCCCTCGACGAGCTGCACGGCGACGCCCGGGTACTGGTGGTGGAAGGTTCCCAGGAGTGCGGGCAGGGGGGTGTGCTCGGCCCCGTCCACGGTGCCCAGGACGAGTGTGCCGGTGACCAGGGCGGCACGGGAGGCGAATTCGGCGGTCACTCGGTCGGCGTCGGCGAGGGTCTGGGCGGCCAGGGGAAGCAGCACTCGTCCGGCTTGGGTGAGTCGGACGCTGCGGGTGCTGCGTTCGAAGAGCGCTTCGCCGAGTTCTTTTTCCAGGGAGCGGATCTGGTGGCTGACAGCGGGCTGTGCCACCGACAGCCGCTCGGCGGCGCGGGTGAAGCTCTGCTCCTCGGCCACGGCCACGAAGACCCGCAAGGTCCGCAGTTCCACGATCATCAACCTCATTTATTAATGGCATCAAAAACTGGTCTTTGACCTCTTGCTTGTTTATCTTCACTGTAGAGGCATGGCAGACGTGACACAGGCGCCGAGGCGCCTCGACGGGACGAAGACGAAGCTTGCGGACACCCTTGGCCCACCCGGGCTCAGCAAGGGGCAGGTGACGTGGATGTCGGTCGCGGCCGGCGTGAGTGTCGCCAACGTCTACTACCTGCAGCCGCTGTTGCGGCCACTGGCGGCGTCCTTCGGCGTGTCCGACGCACTCGCCGGACTGCTGCCGATGATCACCATGGTCGGCTACGCTGCCGGGCTGCTGCTGGTGGTGCCCGCCCTGGAAAGGACGGGACTGCACCGGCTGATGCGCTGGCTGAACGCCGGCAGGCTGTTCGCCCTGGCGCTTGCTGCATCCGCCACCGACTACGCGCTGTTCGCGGCGGCATCAGTACTGCTCGGAGCAACCAGCGTGCTGGCACAGATTCTGATGCCCGCCGCGGCGTCGCTTGCGCCGCGCGAGGCGGTGGGGCGCACGACGGCACGCATCACAGCCGGTCTCTTCGGCGGCATCGTCGGTGCCCGGGTCATCGCCGGGGCGCTCGACGGTCTCCTAGGCTGGCGTTCGGTGTATGTGCTGTCGGCGCTGATGACGCTGCTCGTGCACCTTGCACTGCGAGGCCTGCCCGAACCGCCCGTGCGCCACGGGCTGGGCTACCGGGCCCTGCTGGCTTCGCTTCTGCCTCTCCTGCGTGGTCAGCGCGGGCTGCGCCGGGCGGCGCTGACCGCGGCTGCCGGATTCGCCGGCTTCAACGTCTTCTGGACCGCCGTGACGCTGTACGTGACCGGCCCGGCACACCGCTGGTCGACCACCAGTGCTGGACTGCTGGGCCTGGTGGGCGTCGTCGGCACCGCCACGGTACTGGCCATCGGCCGGTTCCTCGACGGCCGCATGCGGCGGCGTCTCGCGGTGGCGGCCGCGGCGGTGATGGCTCTCGGCCTCCTCATCGCCGGTGTATGGGGCCTGTCGGCCGGTGCCCTCATCGTCGGGGCGCTGCTGCTGGACTCCGGTGCCCGCGTGAGCAACGTCGCCAATCAGACCCACGCCCTCACACAGCATCCCGAGGCACGCGCCCGCCTCAACACCCTCTACATGACCGCGTACTTCGCGGCCGGTTCGCTCGGTTCCGCGGCAGGGGCACTGCTCTTCGCACACGGCGGCTGGACTGTCACCGCGCTGGTCGCCGCAGCCCTGGCCGCACTGGGAGCCGCGCTCGCAGCCAGAACATAGCGAGGGGGTGAAGGGCCTGGTCAGCGGGATGTCCACCGGCCCATCCATCTCTTCCGCACTCCCATGACCTGCCCCTTCGCGTGCTCGACGCGCGGTGCACCGTGGGTACAGCGGCCGTGCGCTGACGAGCATGGACCCCTCGTCCACCGGTTCTACGGTGACGGCACAAGGCGGCGAACCCCTAGTTGCCCCCTCCGGTCGATGGCCACAAGGCAGTCGGCGAATCCCCAAGGTTGGTCGAACTGGCAGTGTCCGGTCGGCCATGACCTGCACAAGTCGGCCCGGTACCAGCCGTGGCCCCCACAGAAAAAAACACACCATGAGTGATGCGAAGAAGGTCCTGACCGATCTGGTGCTGTCCACCTCGACGGAGCACGCGCCCCTCGACGCGCCCTGGGAGACGATCGACATCGCCGACTGGCTGCTGAACCTCCCGGACAAGGAGTACCAGCGCTGCGCTCCGCCGGACCACAAGGCGGCCGGCTACACAACGACCGACGACGGCCGACCGATGTCGATCAACGTGGAAATGATCGGCACCGGGCTGGTGATCCAGCACTACGTCGCCGAGATCGCCGAGAAGCACCACTGCCACATGGTGTCCACCTCCGATGTCCTCACCCCGCACGGCTGGACCACGGTCCAGGTGATCTGGGACCTGTCGGCCAAGAACAACGGCGACGGCACCGTCACCTACACCAACCAGGTCACCAGCCACCCCACCCAGGAGTTTATAGACTTCCTCGAGACGACCGGCGGCACCTTCGAAGAAGCAGCCGCCGCACGGCAGGCCGCCTCCGGTGACCACAACCGGCGGGAAACCCCGCTGTTCGCCGCAAGCATCGCCCGCCACGCCCACGCACGGAGCGCACAGTGACCACGCAGCCCGCTGCGCAGTCCACGGCTCCGTCGCCGCGCGAGATGGCCCGCGCCTTCACCCCGGCCCTGACCGAGCTGGTGGAGGATCCCCTGTACAGCCAGGTGTGGGCTGATCCCGCGCTCAGTCCTCGGGACCGCAGCATCGCCACCGTCGCCGCGGTCGTGGCGCTCTACCGCCCCGAGGAACTGCCCGCGCAACTGCGGCGGGCCGTGGACAACGGAGTGACCCAGGCCGAACTCGCGGCGATCATCACCCACATCGCGTTCTACGCCGGCTTCCCGGCAGCCATCAGCGCCTCGGCCATCGCGGCCCGCACGCTCCTGGACTGAGAACGCACACCCCGAGTCCGCGGGCCACCTCCCGCTCCCGCCCTTCCCCGTACATCGAGGACCGCATCCGCGCGTGCCGCGCAACAGCGGTCCCGATGACGACAGACGAGGGGCGGACGGTTGGCCCGTGGTCTCGGCCGCAACTATCTCAGCGTCGGCCGTCGGGGCACCGACGCTTCTGGACCGAGCGCGGCAGGCGGCACGGTACGGGGCCGCCGGCTCTCCTCCGCCCCATCAATTCGACGATCGCGTTCACGTGTTCCGCAGAGCAGGAGTCCTGATGACGACAGTGGAGGGCCGGGCGGTTCCGCCGCCCCGGCGGTTGGGTCCCTGGTCGGCGTTCAGCCTTCAGGCCTCGGTGGTGGTCTTCTTCCTCGCGGGGGCCAGCGCGCCCACCCCGCTTTACGCCACGTACCAGCAGGAGTGGCACTTCTCACCGATCACCACCACAGTGATCTTCGGCGTGTACGCGGTGGCCATCCTGCTGGCGCTCCTCGTCGTCGGCTCGTTGTCGGACCATGTCGGCCGCAGGCCCGTGATCTTCGGTTCGATCGTCGTCCAGACGGCGGCAGTCGTGGTCTTCGCGGCCGCTGACGGCGTTCCGGCTCTGCTGTGCGCCAGGATCCTCCAAGGACTCGCGACGGGCACGGTCGTGGGAGCCGTCGGCGCGGGCATGATCGACATCTGGCGTTCCGCGGGAACCCTCGCCAACGCGGTGACGCCGGCAGCCGGGACCGCCGTTGGCGCCCTGGGTTCGGGGCTGCTGGTGACCTACGCCCCGCAGCCAACTCATCTCGTTTACCACATCCTTTTCGGCATCTACGTCCTGCAGGCCGTCGGGGTGGTCCTCATGGCAGAGACGGCGGCCCGCACACCGGGCGCGCTGCGCTCCCTGCGCGTGACCTGGTCGGTGCCGGCGCAGGCACGCGGCCCGCTGCTGCGGGTCGCTCCGGTCGTCCTGGCCGTCTGGGCCCTGGCGGGGTTCTACGGCTCGCTGGGCCCTGCACTGGTCCGGGGTGTCGTCACCGGTGAGGGAGCGCTCCTGGGCGGACTGGCGCTGTTCACTCTCACGGCCAGCGGTGCATTGACCGTTCTGGTCCTGCGCTCCGCTGCACCGTGTACCACCATGCGGATCGGCACTGTGGCTCTGATCGCGGGCGTCGCCCTCACCCTGCTGTCCATCGCAATCGGATCGGCGGGGCTGTTCTTCACCGGCACAGCGGTCGCGGGAGTCGGATTCGGAGCCGGATTCCAGGGGGGCGTACGCACCGTCGTCCCCCTTGCCGAACCGCACGAGAGATCGGGACTGCTGTCCGTGATGTATCTGATCTCCTACCTGGGCTTCGGCCTCCCGACCATTGTGGCGGGAGTGATCGTTGTGTACGGCGGTGGAGTGGAGAGGGCTGCCTACATCTACGGGATCGCCGTGATGCTTCTCGCGCTGCTGGCTCTCATCAGCACATTCGGGCCCTCGGGGGCCAGAGCCCCTGCGGCGCCGGAGGCCGTGTCGGGGTGCGCGCCCGGCACCGGCTCCGCGGCCGTCGACGTGTGCGCCGACGCCTGCCACGCCGGGCCGTCGGGGCATGGTCCTTCGCTGAAGGTCAGCACCCTGGCACACAAGGGAGACGAACCCCGATGACGCAAACCGTGCCCTCTCTCGCACCCCGGATCGTCGTCGGTGTGGATGGCTCCTCGTCCTCGAAACGGGCTCTGGCCTGGGGGCTTTTCATGGCGCGGACAACCGGGAGCGTCCTGGAGGTCGTGACAGCCTGGCAGAACCCCACTTCCTGGACCGGCGTCGCGGACGACTGGGACCCCGTCGCGGAGGCGCGAGCCATGCTCACAGCCTGTTGCGCCGAGGTGCTCGGTGACGACCAGCCGTCGGATCTTCGGCTCACGGTGCTCGAAGGGCCCGCCACGGCCGCTCTCCTCTCTGCCAGCGCGGGGGCAAGGATGCTCATCCTCGGCAGCCGGGGTCACGGCGGGTTCGCGGGGCTCCTGCTGGGTTCGGTCAGCGCCGCGTGTGCAGAGCACGCCGCCTGCCTCACCCTGATCATCCATGGCGACGACCTGCCTCCCGGTCCGATTCCCGCCTCGCTGCCAAAGGTTCACGAGGTGAGCCATCCGGACGACGCCGGATGCCGTGCGGCTGCTCCCGCCGGTCGGCCCACACTCAAGCCAGGGGAAGAAGGAGCACGATGACCACCGACAACGACCACGACACCGGGTCCGCAGACCAGACGCCGCAGCGTCGCCCCTATCCGCATCCCGCCGCCGGATGGGGCGCCGCCAAGAGCGTCGGGCAGTTCCTGCTGCGCGAGCACAGTCTGGTGGCCGGCACGCGCGCCATCCAGCGCATGAACCACGAGAACGGCGGCTTCGACTGCCCGGGGTGCGCTTGGCCGGACGACCGCAAGGGCCTGCACCTCGACATTTGTGAGAACGGCATCAAGCACGTCACCTGGGAGATGACCCGTAAACGGGTCGACCGGGAGTTCTTCGCGGCGCACACCGTGACGGAGTTGATGGAGTGGTCCGACTTCGACCTCGAAAACCAGGGACGGCTGACCGAGCCGATGGCCTACGACCCGGTGAGTGACCAGTACGTGCCCATCGGATGGGACGAGGCGTTCGCCATGGTCGGTGAGGCGCTGCGCACTCTCGACGACCCGAACCAGGCCGCCTTCTACACGTCGGGCCGGCTGAGCAACGAGGGTACGTTCCTGTACCAGTTGCTGGCCCGGGAGTTGGGCACGAACAACCTGCCCGACTGCTCCAACATGTGCCATGAGGCGAGCGGACGGGCTCTGCAGGCATCCATCGGAACCGGTAAGGGCACCGTCGACCTGAGCGACTGGCAGTCCACGGACGCACTGTTCGTCTTCGGCGTGAACGCCGCCTCCAACGCCCCGAGAATGCTGACCTCCCTGGCCGAGGCCCACCGGCGCGGGGCACAAATCGTGCACGTGAACCCAATGATCGAGGCCGCCGCGGGCAGCACCATCGTCCCGCACGAGTTCATGGAGATGGCCCGCTTCCGTGCCACCCCAACCAGCACGCTGAACCTTCAACCGCGCATCGGCGGCGACATGGCCCTGCTGCGCGGCATGGCCAAGGCCGTCCTGGATGCCGCACGTGTCGATCCCTCGGCCGTCGACCGGGCCTTCATCGAGCAGTGCACCAGCGGCTTCGATGCCTATCGCGCGATGTGCGCAGCAACATCGTGGGAGACCATCGAGCGCCAGTCCGGAGTCAGCCGTGACGAGATCACCACGGCGGCCGACATCTATCTGGCCTCGGAGCGCACCATCATCAGCTGGTGCCTCGGGCTGACCCAGCACGAACACGGCGTGGACACCGTCCGGGAGATCGTCAACCTCCTTCTGCTGCGCGGAAACCTGGGCCGCGCGGGCGCCGGCCCGTCACCGGTGCGGGGCCACAGCAACGTCCAGGGCAACCGCACCTGCGGCATCGACCACCGGCCCTCTCCCGCGTTCCTCGACCGCCTGGGCGAGGCGTGCGGCTTCACCCCGCCCCGAGACCACGGTCTGGACACCGTGGGCACACGTTGCCGCGTTCGACGACCGGGGGGCGTTCTGCGAGCCGACGCTGAGCCGGGTGCTGGAGTCGGCGCTGATGCTACTCGATGTCCGCCCGCGAGCGCGGGTTGGACTTCGGTCATCATCCCGGGTCTCTCCCTTGCGTCGTGGTGTCCTCCACCGGCCCTGTGACGGCCGGTGGTCACCCGCGAGGGAAGCCACCCCGATGGCTCGGTGGCCACTGCATGCCCCTCCTGCGGGCGCGTGGCGGCCATCGTGAACAACCACCCCTTGTCCGCGACCTGACGGCGGCCGGTAGCGAAGTCGGTCAAGGAGAAACGCCCGCTCCTGGCGGCCTGCACGGAATCGGACAAGGGGTCCGTGGTCGGGCAGACCACGACTCGACAAGGGGGCTCGAGGACTGGAAGTCGTACACGGCGGAAGCCAACCAGGCCGACCCCGCCTCCATGCTCCAGCTCTATCGTTCCGCCCTGCGCCTGCGCCGCACCCACCCCGGTTTGCGGGGCGAGGACTTCCGCTGGCTGGACAGCCCGGCCGGCACCCTCCTCTTCGAACGGGGCGACGGCGTGTCTTGCGCGATCAACCTTTCCGAACGACCTTTGCCCCTTCCCGAAGCCGCCACTGTGCTGCTGGCGTCAGGCCCGCTCGACGACGGCCTGCTGCCGACGGACACCGCCATCTGGCTCCGCCACGGTTGACGGGACATACAGTTGCTGACGTAGCCACCAGACGCCGCCGTCAGCAGCGCAGCCGCCGCAAGCAAGGTAGGTCTCCAGTGCCAAGAACATGTTCTTGGCACTGGAGACCTACTGCCCGATGGTCCCCCCAGCCTCTGGGGGGACCGTCCCGCGACCCGACGGCAACAGCTCCTCGATCTGCGAATCCGCAACGATAGGGACGTGGCGCCCGACACGGCACCGTCCGGCGTACCTGTCCGAAGACGCAGCCGCCTTCGGCCAGGTGTTTGGGCGATGCTGTTGCCCAGGAAGTAAGCCCCACTGCGGGTCGCCGATCTTGCAAACGCCCACGCCGTCGGCCGTTGCCCGCCCACAAGGTGATCGGAACCTTCGTGAGCGACGCCACCTTCGGTGCGCGCGGTAGTCGGTCAGAACACCCATCGCTCTTCTCCCGGTCTCCGTGTCCCAGGAGCCCGTAGACCAGACGGCAGCGGCAGTGTCAGTGGCCGGCCCTAGGATCGCGTCGAACGCACTGGCCAGGAGTCCTGCCGGCCAACCAACCGACCGAGCGGAGAGCGCCGTTGTCCTCGATACACGACTTCGCGACCTGGGAGCCGCTGCTGCGGCTGGTGCGCGATTCCCACCCGGAACGGCTTGCCGCGCCCGGCGGTCGCTTCACGGGCCAGATCAGTCTCGGCAGTTGGACCCTTCCTGCGCAACAGCCGCGCCCAGTGCCAGGGCGAGCCCTACAAGTGGCAGACATGCAGGACCAGTTCACCGCCGTGGAACGGGTCCAGGCCGCCCTCAGGGCCGACGGCGCGAGCGGCGTTTCGTACATGGTCGAGACGGCGCCGGACGGGAAGACCGTGCTCCATGTCATCGATGCGGGGCCCGCCGTGGAGCACGGCGTCAGGAGCCCCTTCGTAGGAGCCCTGCTCCTGGTCGAGGGCGCCGTTCCCGAGCCCTGGCGGCGCCTGCCCGAGGAGTTCCCGGGCGCGGCGCCGGCGCCGTCGGCGGACCCGGCGCTGCTGGCGCGGACGCTTCGCGAGCGGCTCCCCGACGCCATCGGTGCCACCGAGGAGGAGATAGCCGCAGCGGAGGCGCGCCTCGGTGTCACGCTGCCCGACGAGCTCAAGACCCTCTACCGCGTCACCCGTGCGCGGTGGCAGGACTGGAGCGGCGACTACGCGGCGCAGGAACGCGGCAGCAAAGCGGTCGGCTGTGAGCTCTTCCCCCTGGACGGGCTCTACATCGCGGACGCCCGGTCCCGTCCCTGCCCTTGGCAGTTCGCCGCCAAGGACGCGGTCGTCACCGCACCGGACGCCGCCGTGCAGGGCCTCGTCGGCTCGCCCGGCTGGATCGCCTTCGGCGACAACGGCGGCGGCGACCGGCTGGCCCTCGACCTGACACCGGGCCCGGGCGGACACGCCGGGCAGGTCATCATGATCGACCACGAGCGGAGCATCGGGGCGGCACTGCGCGCCGACTCCCTTACCGACATGGTGGTCAACCACCGCGACGACTGGCGTTCGAACGATGACTGGAACCGTCCGCCGGTGGTGGCCCAGGTGAGCACCCACAGCCCGGGCGGCATGGTGACCGCCGCCCGGCCCGAGCTGGAGGTGCTCCGGATCGGTGGTCGGAAGGGCGAGCCGGTCGGCCTCGCCTTGGTCGCCGGCCTCCCCCGCCTGCGGACGCTCACCGCCTCCCCGGGCACACTGGCCGATCCCCTGGAGATCGCCGGGCTGACGGGTCTGGAATACCTGAGCCTCGGCCCCGAGGAGTGGCGCGTCCTGCTCAACGCGGGCGCCGTCCCCCGGAGCCTGTCGGCCGCCGCCATCGATGTGCAGGGCGAACAGCACCCGTTGCCGGTCCTCGACCTCGCCAACGAACTCCTCGCCCTGTGGGACCGCCCCCTGATCACCCGGACCGTCCTCGAAGGCGACCTGGACACCGACCGGACGGCCGGGGGCACCCGGTGAGCGACGGCGGAGTGGAGGAGATGTGGGCGCCGCTGCCCGCGTACAGGGTCGAGACCGGTACCGAACCGCTGGACCGGCCGGCCCGGAACTCGTTGGGCGGGTGGCCCTACTTCGACGACGACCAGGAGTGGCCGCGTTGCTTCTGCGACGAGCGGATGGCCCTGTTCTTCCAACTGGACCTGCCGGACGACATCGAGTTCTTCGGCGGAGAACACCTGTCGGTCTTCCACTGCGCCCACCACAACGACGCGTCCGACCCGGTGACGGCCGACGGCCGCCTCGTGCCGCGGTTCTGGGAGGCTCCGCAGCCGCCGTTCCCGGGCTCGTTCTGGCGGGTGCTGCTCCAGCGTGACCCGGGGGTGCCGGAAGCGGAGCCCGAACCGGCCGTGCGCGCCCTGACCCTGACCCTGCGGCCCTTCGTGGACGCGCACGGGCCGTTCGACGTGCATTTCAAGGTGGGTGGTACGGCGGCCTGGGCGCAGTGGCCCGAGCGGTATTGGTGCGCGTGCGGCACGGAGATGGCGTTCCTCTGCCAGGTACCCGAGTACCAGGAGTTCGGCGTCCACCCCGGGGCCCCGGTGCAGCCCTACAGCATCCGGGACGACGCCTACCTCCTGTTCCTCGGCAACAAGGTCTACCTGCTGGCCTGCCCGGCGCGTTGCGATCCGGCGGCCGTCTTTCCGGTGAACCAGCACTGACGCCGGGTCGCCCGGGCGCGTGCCGAAAGCAGATCCTGGCCATGGGACGATCTTCGTTCGCGGCACATGGAGATCTGACGGACGAACCATGGGCTGTGCTGGAAGCGTCGTTGCCGAGGGGTGAGAAGTCCGGCCGGCCGCGCCCAGTCAGACAGTGGTGAACCGCAGCTCCGGGCGCTCCCACGCAACCTTCGGCGGCGACGGGGCGACCCCGCTCAGGACCTCAAGATCATCCCGTGGCGGGTTTCTGGCGTATCTGGGAACCTCGGGGAACGTGGGCACGCTCACTTCGGCGGCAGCCGTTCAGCGTCGCGATCTCGCCTTCCAGCCGCTTCGACTTGCGGATGAAGTAGACGCCGCGCAGGAACTTGAACGCGCCGAACAGCAGCATGCCGCCCCGGATGTAGAGGCCGATCACGGGGCGAGCACCAGCTTTCGCAGGGATTGCGTGTCGGGCTGGTCCGCGACGGCCGCGTCCAGGGCCAGGCCAAGCTGGTCCTCGAAGCCGTCGGCGGGATAGCGCAGGGTGGCCGAGTCGGACCAGGACAGCTGCCAGCGTGCGGCGCCGCGGGCCGTCAGTTCCATGGTGACCAGCTGGTTCAGGGCCCGCCGCAGCGCCGGGCGGAAGAACTCGCGGGCCACGCTGCCGGTCGCGGCCGCCGCCTGCTCGGACTTCGGGAACTGGTCGGCGATCCGCCAGCGCACGGCCGGGTCGTCGTCGATCGCGTCGAGCAGGGCCTGGAGGTCGGGGCCCGCGCCCTCGGCGGAGAGGGCCTCACGGATGTCCTCCGCGCCCTGGGCGACGTACAAGGTCATCGACTCATGGACCAGGTCCTCCCAGTCCACCCGCTTGAGCGCGAGCGCCTCCGGGGTGAGGACGGCCTGCTCCAGCGCGGCCAGCACCGCGTCCGGGTCGGCCAGCAGCTCCAGAGCGGGCCGCGCTGCCCGTCGGCCGCGGCCGTCGTCGGGCAGGGCCTCGATACGGGCCACGCGCTCGGCGAGCGAGGGGTGGGAGTCGTACGGGGAGGCGGGCTCGGTCGACAGCTCCCGGCGCAGCTCCTCCAGCTCGGCCGAGCGGGCGTCGAGGAGCCGGCGCAGGCCGCCGAAGACCTCGCCTGGCCGGGGCAGCAGACCGGCGCCGACGCCGAGGGTGGCGTACGAGCTCATGTAGAACGCGTGCGCCGAGCCGAGGGCATTGACCTCGCGCAGCGCGGACGCGGCGGAGTCGCGTCCGGCGACCCGGACCGAGGCCAGGTCGGCGGCGAGCTCCTGGCGGCGGGAGGTGGTGAGTGTGGCGCGCAGGTAGAAGTTGCCGTACGCCGTGTAGATCTTGGCCATGCCGCGGTACGTCGCACCCAGGCCCGGGGTGTCGACCATCAGGGTCTTCTTGCCCTTGGCCGCCCGCTTGGCGGCCTTCTCCTCCTGCCTCTCGCGCTCCCTGGCCTGCTTGTTGTCGGAGCGCTCGTGGAAGTGGGCGACAGTGCGGATCAGTTGGGCGCGACCACGGGCGATCAGCGGGGTGAGGAGGGTGTCGAAGTTGGCGTAGTGGCCCATCTCGTGTGCGAGTACGGCGCGCAGCTGCATCTCGTCCAGGCCCATCATCAGCGGCAGGCCGAGGTAGAGGCGACGGGCACCGGGCCGCAGGCCCAGCAGCGAGGAGCCCTCGCTGACGGCCGCGTTCACGTGCTCGATCAGCACGATCTCGTCGGGCGCTCGCGTGCCGACCTGGCGTGCGACATCGTGCATGGCCTCCCACAGCGCGGGCTCCTGGGCCTCGCTGACTGTGACGGTGATGCCGGCCGGAGGCTCGGCCGTGGGGGGGCGCAGCATGAACAGGCCGCGCACGACCGGGATCGCGAGGACGACGGAGAAGACGACGATGCTGTCGGCGGTGGCGTGCAGCCCGCTCCTGATGGCGACGTAGTCGATGCCGGCCAGGACTGCCAGCAGGACGACGCCCAGCAGGTAGAAGCCTGCGAGCAGGACGAGGGCGCGCAGAGCGCGCAGCGAAGCGCCCATATGAACAGATCCCCCCCGGGATGAAGTGCGGTGCGGATCCGCATCATGCGGCCCCGGGGGCGCTTACGGCAACTTGATCGGCGGGCCGTTCCCCCTGGTGGCGCCGTGTGCGGCGGGGACGCCCCGGCAGGCCGGGCGAACCTACCGCCTGGGCACGACCGGCCGGTTGGGGCGGTGCCCCGCCGGAGTGTCTCCTCGTCCGACGTCTTCGACGTCCCGGTCCTGGTCATCTTCGGCAATGCCGACCGCCGCAGGGACCCGTCTTCGGCACATCTCTACGACACGGTGCCAAATGCGCGCGTCGAGTGGCTGCCCGACGTCGGACACTTCCCCATGTTGGAAGCGCCGGAGACGACAAGCGAGTTGCTGCTTGCCTTCGCGGCGGCAGACCGCTGACACCGATCGCTACCCTGGTGCTGTGCGGGCCACAGAGTTACCACCTGACTGAACGTCGGTGCAGGTTGCACTACCGCGGCAGGCAGAGCGACTGCCCGGGATCAGCATGGCCGGGTTCAACCATCGCGTCCCGGCGCTCGTGGACATCACCATGGTCGCGCACCCATCAGTCACCCTGTTCGTGGACCTGAGCGAAGACGGCCTCGTCTACAACGCCCACGGCCGACGCGAACGCGGCAGCGTGGTCGTAGGCCTCATCCCGGGCGACTTCCGGATCAGCAGCCGGACGGCCGAGGCAGGCCAGTGCCTCCAGATTCGGTTGTCGCCGGTCGCGGCGGCCGCAGTGCTCAGCGCGTCGACCGGGGTCGTCGGGACCGTGGTCTTGCTGGAAGATCTCTGGGGCCGCGACGCCAGGCGAGCCGAGGACAGGCTGCGCGCCGCCACATCGTGGGACGAACGGTTCACGATCGCGGCGGATGTCCTCGGCCGACGGCTGGACACCCGCCCGCCGCTCGATCGGGAGGTCGCTGCTGCCTGGCGGCGGATGCTCAACAGCCGGGGACAGGCGCGGGTCGACAGCCTGGCGAACGAGGTGGGCTGGAGCCGTAAGCGCCTGTGGTCCCGCTTCCGGTCCCAGGTTGGCCTCACTCCCAAGCGCGCCGCCCAGCTGGTGCGCTTCGACCACGCCGCCCACCTTCTCGCAGCGGGTAACGCCACCGATCGGGTGGCGGCCGCAAGCGGCTACGTCGACCAGTCCCACCTCCACCGCGAGGTCAAGGCGTTTACCGGGGTGACGCCCACCGCCGTAGCCGCTGCGCCGTGGCTCGCGATGGACGACGTCGCGTGGCCGACTTCGTTCGCCGGCCTACCGCCGTCGCTGTCTGCGTTACGTCAGGTCCCGGCGAGGTGAGCACAGGCTCCACGAACGGAGCAGGTGGCGGCCCTCAGAACTTGCCCGGATGTCGGTCGTGGTGACAACAAGCCTACCTTTCTGACAACTACCGTGCTTCGGCACAGTAATTGATGCTCGCCATTCTCGTTTCTGGCCTTTCAATAATCGACGTCGATGTAGTCGATATCCGTGAATTCGGCTTCAAGGCGGTCGGCACGACGGCCGTTGTCCTTGAAGTAGACCTCCTGTAGGCCTTCGGCGATCACCTCGTTCGGTGACTCGGTGCTACGGCCCTGCTGGGCGTCGAACAGCCGCTTGGCGTAGGAGGCCGGCAGATGGGCGGTGATGCGGCGGAAGCGGCCGTCGTCGGTGGTGCCGCCGGGAGCGTCGTAGCCGAACCGCGCCCGGGTCTCCACGGTGATCCCGCCCGTGGTGGCGGCCCGCGGCGTCGATCCGGTCGGCGATCGCCCTCGGGGGCCCCTATGCCCCTCGTCAAGCTGTCGTGATGATGGCTGGCATGACGGATGGGGTGCGGGGCTCGGGCCGTGAGAGCCGCCGGGGGTGGACGCCGCTGCATTTCGCGGCGGATGAGCAGGATGCCGTGGCTGTCGGCTCTCTCCTGGCGGCGGGTGCGGGAGTGGATGTCCCCGACGAGCAGGGCAATACGCCTTTGTGGCAGGCGGTGTTCACGTATCGAGGTGATGGTGCGGTGCTGTCGCTGCTGGTCAATGCCGGTGCCGATCCGGACATGGACAACCTTCACGGTGTGAGTCCGCGGCGCCTTGCCGACTGGCGTATTGGTTCAGATGCCGTGGCGCATCTCGGGGATCGTCCTGTCTCGTAGTGCAGTTTATGCAGGTCAGGCGGCTTTGGCGGGCTGTGGCTCATAGAAGGTTCCGTCGCGGAGCATGGCGAAGAGGACATCGGCCCGGCGTCGGGCGAGGCAGAGCAGGGCCTGGGTGTGGTGCTTGCCCTGCGCGATCTTCCTGTCGTAGTAGGCCCGCGAAGCCGGGTCGCCCAGGGCGGCGAACGCGGAAAGGAAGAAAGCCCGTTTGAGCTGCTTGAAGTCAACCACGCCCAAGCCATACCCGGGGCCACTGGATCCTCCGGACCGTACGACAGCCCATCAGACCCATCAACAACGTAGGCCCCCCAGGTCATGCCTTCGACAGGGGGACACAGTCATGCCGGGCCCGGATGCCGGCGGTCCCATTTCAGGACCGTGGAAAACATGACGAGGGACTGCATGACTGCTCGTTCCTTCGTTGAACTTCATGGGAGGTCAGCCGAGACCGGCTGCGACGTCGGCCCCTTGCCGTACAAAGACGGGGATGCGCTCCAGTGGGGCCTGCGCGTCGAGCGTCGTTCCGCCCTCCACGACGTCTCCGGTGGCCGGGTCGAGCCAGCGGGCGCCGGACGGCAGATACACCCGGCGGGCCCGGGCGCCCGCCTCGTACACGGGTGCCACCAACACGTCGGGGCCGAGCAGGAACTGGTCGTCCACCTCCCAGGCACGCTCGTCCTCGGGGAAGTCGAAGAACAGCGGGCGCATCGGCGGGGCGCCGGTGCGGTGGGCGTCCTCGGACAGCCGCCGCAGGTACGGGCGCAGGCGCTCGCGCAGCAACAGGTGGTCGCGGAGGATGCCGTACGCCTCCTCCCCGTACGACCAGACCTCGTTCGGCCCGCCGGTCATGTCCGTGGAGAAGGTGGGGTGGTTGGGCTTCCTGTCCCCGTGCAGCCGCATGACGGGGCTGAAGGTGCCGTACTGGAACCACCGGATCAGCAGTTCGCGGTACGCGGGGTCGTCCGGGTTGCCGCCGAAGAAGCCGCCGATGTCGGTGTTCCACCAGGGGATGCCGCTCATCGCGACGTTCAGGCCGGCCCTGATCTGGCGCGCGAGGGAGTCAAAGGTGGTGGGGATGTCGCCGGACCACAGCAGGGCCCCGTACCGCTGGCTGCCCGCCCAGGCGGAGCGGATCAGCGACAGCGGCCGGTCCTCGCCCGCCGCGCTCAGGCCGTCGGCGACCGCGCGGGCGTGCAGCAGTGGGTAGAGGTTCGCGGCCGCGGCGGCCGGCCCGGCGGCGTAGACGGCGCGGTCGGAGTGATCGCGCGGCAGGTCGGGCTCGCAGGCGTCCAGCCAGAAGCACGCCACGCCCCTCGAACGGTAGTTGTCGTCCAGCCGCTGCCACAGCGCGGCGCGTGCTCCGGGGTGGGTGGCGTCGTAGTACGCCATCGGGCGTATCAGCGCATCTCCGCCGTACCGGGACGGCCACGGGAAGGTGAGCAGGCCGCCGTCGGCGTCCCGTACGAGGTGTCCGGCCGAGCGCAGTTCGTCGTACGTGTCACTGCCGGGCTCGACGGTGGGCCACACCGAGACGGCGAGTTTCACCCCGAGGTCCGTCAGCTCGTTGACCATGGCGGCGGGGTCGGGCCACTCGCTCTCCTCGAATCGCCAGTCGCCCATCCTGGACCAGTGGAAGAAGTCGCAGATGATGACGGACAGCGGTAGTCCCCGCTGCTTGTACTCCCGTGCCACCGCGAGGAGTTCGTCCTGGGTGCGGTAGCGCAGCTTCGACTGCCAGAATCCGGACGCCCACTCGGGCAGGAGGGGCGGGCGTCCGGTGGCCTGGGTGTAGGAGTCCAGGATCTGGGCCGGGGTGTCGCCGGCGGTGATCCAGTAGTCGACGCGCCCGCCGGCGTCGGCGGTCCACCGGGTGGTGTCGGCGCCCAGTTCGACACGGCCCGTGGCGGGGTTGTTCCACAGCAGTCCGTAGCCGCGCGAGGAGTGCAGAAAGGGGATGGCCGCCACGGTGTTGGCCTGGACGAGGTCGATCACACAGCCCTTCTGGTCCAGGCGCCCGTGCAGATGCTGCCCCAGGCCGTGCAGCCGTTCACCGTCGTAGGCCTCGAAGGACTGTTCTGTCCGGCCGCCCGCCGCGTGGACGCGAGAGCCGGTGTGATGCGCGTACGGGCTCCTCTCGGCGAGGAGTTCGCGGCCCGAGTCGGCGTGGCGGAACCTCAGACGGCCGTCCGCCGAGGCCTCGACAGCGACGAGGCCGTTGACCAGGCGGGCACAGCCGTCGTCCGATACGGACAGTTCGGCGTGCAGGCAGGGCGCGGGGTTCTCCAGCGCACCGGGGGCGGCGGGGTCGATGGTCCCGGACGAGGCCCGCACCCGGACGGCGTCCGGTCCCCAGGGCTCGATGCGGAGGATCTCCGCGGCGGTGTGCCGCTCCAGACCGCCCGCGACAATGCTGTAGGACAAGGTGTTTCCTCTGTTCTTCTCAAATGGCGGGTGAGTACAGCCGGTCGCCGATCACCGACGCCGTCTGCGCTTTCCACAGCAGGAGCCACGACCCGGATCCAAGGCTGTTTATCCCAGCGCGCGGAGCCGGGCGACGGAGTCGGCGAGCATGCGGCGGCAGAACGCGAGGTGGTCCTCCCCGTAGCCGCGCGGGGCGCACTCCACGACCAGCAGAAGGGCCAGGTAGAGCTGGTAGAGCGCCACTCGATGCCTAAGGGCGGGGCTGAAGTCCAGGCTGCCACCTGCTGCGGTGTAACCGGTGGCGAGGTCGCTGTCCGGGCCGGTGCCGCCGCCGAAGGCCAGGGAGACCAGCTCTGCTGCCGGGTCGCCCCAGAAGGCCCGCT
The DNA here is from genome assembly GCF_044460385.1 of Streptomyces sp. NPDC050121. Taxonomy (NCBI): domain Bacteria; kingdom Bacillati; phylum Actinomycetota; class Actinomycetes; order Kitasatosporales; family Streptomycetaceae; genus Streptomyces; species Streptomyces sp. NPDC050121. The sequence continues at coordinate 39,414 of NZ_JBITJV010000030.1, forward strand.
CGTGGTCGATGAGCCCGGTGATCCCGGCCTGCCCTGCGTCACCCGGCCGGATGAAGATGTTGCCCGGCCAGAGGTCGAAGTGAACCAACCGGGGCTCCGTGACCTCGTCCAGGGCGTACCCGCCTTCGGACACCAGCGTGCGGATGTCCGATGACAATACGGCCAACGGCGAGCGCCAGCGGTCGGCGTCGTCGAGCAGGGCCTCGACCATGGCGCTGAAGGCCGTGCGCCAGGCTGCGGCGGACAGACCGGACTCAGCGGCCGGGTAGCCGAAGAGGCCGTCAGCCGGGGCCAGGGTGTGCAGTCGGGCCGTGATCGCGCCCAGTTCCCGGCGGAGCAGGGCTCCCGCGTCGGCGGAAAGCTGCTCGCCCGCCTTGTCCCACGGAGTTCCCTCCAGGAGCGACAGGACGATGAACTCCTCTTCCGCGTGGAGCAGTTCGGGCACCGGAACTGTGCCTTCCGGCAGGGCTGCGAGCCGCCGGTAGACCATCGTCTCCGTCCCGAGGATGCCCCGCTCATACCGCAGTACCGGTGCGTCGGCCGGTGGCGCAAGCTTGACGACGGCGGGCCGGCCATCATCCAGCAGCACGCGGTAGGCGCTGTTGAACCAGCCGTCGGTCAGCTCGTGCTCCAGACGGCACCCCAGGCCGACGGAGCCGCGCAGTAGGGCGTCGAGCGCGGCGGGCGTGAGATGACGTTTGGTGCGGCTCTGCACGGACACCTCCGGGTGCCAGGTTTGGAGGGGGCAGCGCCCCCGCACGCCCTTGCGGGGCGCGCGAGGCCTCGCGCGTCCGGGGTCCGGCCTCAGCCCGGGTAGGGCAGCTCGGCCTCCGCGGTGCCGGGCGGGCTGACGTGCAGGACGCCATCCGGGCCGCCGATGCGCAGCTGCCAGGGGTGCGGGCTGTCGGTGGTCACGCGCAGCAGGCCACCCTCGCGGCGCAGGTGGAAGACGGCGGTCCGGCCGGTGCCGTCGGTGTTCGGGATCACCACGGTGCGCTCGACGCCGTCGGTGAAGGTGTGCACCCGCAGTTCCACGCCCTCGGCCCAGGCGGAGACCGGGTGCTGGTCGTCGGCGGCGAGGGGGATGACGGAGTCGGGGCGGGCGAGCAGCGGCAGGGTGTGGAAGCCGTGCTGTTCGCGTACCCAGCGCGGGCCGGTGACCTGGTCGCCGGTCAGGAAGTTCGTCCAGGTGCCCTCGGGGACGTAGTACTCGACCGTGCCGTCGTCGGTGAAGACCGGGGCGACGAGCAGGTCGTCGCCGAGCAGGTACTGCCGGTCGAGCGCGGCGGCGGCGGGGTCGTCGGGGAACTCCAGCACCATGGCGCGCATCACCGGCACGCCGGTGACGTGCGCCTGCTGGGCGGCGTACTGGAGGTAGGGCGCGAGGCGGTGCTTGAGGAGGGTGAACTCTCGGGTGACCTCGACGGCCTCCTCGCCGTAGTCCCACGGCACGCGGTAGGACTTGCTGCCGTGCAGGCGGCTGTGCGAGGAGAGCAGGCCGAACTGCGTCCAGCGCTTGAAAACGGTGGGGGTAGGGGTGCCCTCGAAGCCGCCGATGTCGTGGCTCCAGAAGCCGAAGCCGGACAGGCCCAGGGACAGGCCCCCGCGCAGCGACTCCGCCATGGCGTTGAAGTGCGATTCGCAGTCTCCGCCCCAGTGCACCGGGTACTGCTGGCCGCCCGCGGTGGCGGACCGAGCGAAGAGCAGAGCCTCGCCCTCACCGCGCTCCTCGCGCAGCAGCTCGAAGACGGCCTGGTTGTAGAGATGGGTGTAGTAGTTGTGCATCAGCTCCGGGTCGGAGCGGTCGTGCCAGACGACGTCGGTGGGGATGCGCTCGCCGAAGTCGGTCTTGAAGCAGTCCACACCGACGTCCAGCAGGGTGCGCAGCTTGCCGGTGTACCAGTCGCGGGCGGCGGGGTTGGTGAAGTCCACCAGTGCCATTCCGGGCTGCCACAGGTCCCACTGCCAGATGCTGCCGTCCGGGCGGCGCACCAGGTAGCCCTCGCGCATGCCCTCGGCGAACAGCGCGGACTTCTGGGCGATGTAGGGGTTGATCCAGGCGGAGATGCGCAGGCCCTGCCGTTTGAGCCGGGCCAGCATGCCCGCCGGGTCGGGGAAGGTGTCGGAGTCCCAGGCGAAGTCGCACCACTGGTACTCGCGCATCCAGAAGCAGTCGAGGTGGAAGACGCTCAGCGGGATGCCGCGTTCGGCCATGCCGCCGACGAAGCGGTTGACGGTGGCCTCGTCGTAGTCGGTGGTGAACGAGGTGGTCAGCCACAGGCCCAGGGCCCAGGCCGGGGGCAGTGCGGGTCGGCCGGTGAGCGCGGTGTAGCGGGCCAGGATCTGCTTCGGGGTCGGGCCGTGGACGACGAAGTACTCCAGCGACTGGTCCTCGACGCTGAACTGCACCTGCCCGACGGCCTCCGATCCGACCTCGTAGCTGACCTTGCCGGGGTGGTTGACGAAGACTCCGTAACCCCGGTTGGTGAGGTGGAACGGGATGTTCTTGTAGGCCTGTTCGCTGCTGGTGCCGCCGTCGGCCTGCCAGATGTCCACCACCTGCCCGTTGCGGACGAACGGCGTGAACCGCTCCCCCAGCCCGTACACCGACTCGCCGACACCCAGCGAGAGCTGGCCGAGCATGTGGTGGCGGCCTTCGGCGTCGGTGACGAACCCCGTGCCGCGCTCGCCCACGGAGGTCAACACCCGGCCCTGGGCGGTGAACTCCAGCCGCCACGGCTGGGAGGTGTCCACCCGCAGCGTGAGGTCACCGGAGCTGAGCTGCACCGCCACGCCCTCGTGGTGCACCTTGCCGACCCCCTGCTCCGCACCCGGGAGGTCGAACTGCGGCCCCCGGCGCACCGAGCCGGCGTGGTGCGTGGTGCGCACCCCGATCACGCCCTCGGCCGGCGACCAGCACTCGACCGTCAGCAGCGGGCTGTTGAGCGTGTCACCGCGGCCGCGCACGTGCTTGACGGGCGCGTAGAGGGTCATCCGGTCCTCGCCGGTGCGGACGTCGGCGACCTCAGTGGCGTAGCGCGCGGTGACGCCCGGGCGCATCAGCCAGTATCCGTCGGTGAATTTCATCGTGCAGGTTCCTTCGTCCGCGCGCGGTGCGCGGTGATCACGCCCCGGTACCAGTGGTAACTGTCCTTGGGGATTCGGGTCAGGGTGTCGTAGTCGACGCGGACCAGGCCGAAGCGTTGCTCGTAACCACGGGCCCACTCGAAGTTGTCCAGCAGGGACCAGACGTAGTAGCCGCGCACGTCGACGCCGACCGCGATGGCGTCGGCGACGGCGGCGAGGTGACCGGCCAGGTAGTCGATCCGTTCCTCGTCGTGCACCTGGCCGTCGGGGGCGAGGGTGTCGTCCTCGGCGGAGCCGTTCTCGGTGATCCAGACCGGCGGGAGCTGCGGGTAGCGGGCGTGGAGTCCGCAGAGCAGTTCGGTGAGCGCGGACGGGACGACGGGCCAGCCCATGGTGGTGAGCCGGGTGCCGTACGGGTTCGGCTCGGCGACGCCGATGTCCATGGCGGTGCGCGGTTCGGGGTCGTCCTCGCGGTGCGGGGCGGCCTCGACGGTGATCGGCCGGTAGAAGTTGATGCCGACGAAGTCCATTGGTGCGCCGATCAGTTGCAGGTCCCCGGGCCGGCGCCAGGGGCCGTCGGCCAGCCCCTCCCAGGTCTCGGCCTCGTGCTCGGGATAGCGCCCGGCGAACAGCGGCTCCGTCCAGACCTCGTTGTGCAGCACCTCGGCCCGGCGCAGGGCGGCGAGGTCCTCGCTCCGGTCGGAGGCGGCGTGCAGCCGGTCGAGGTTGAGCGTGATGCCGACCTCACGGGCGCCGGCGGCGCGCAGCTCCCGCACGGCCAGGCCATGGGCGACCAGCAGGTGGTGCGCGGCAGCCAGGGCCCCGCGGCCCTCCCGGGCGCCGGGCGCGTGCCGGCCCTCGGCGTAGCCGACGAAGGCGGAGCAGAACGGCTCGTTGAGCGTGATCCAGCGCTCCACCCGGTCGCCGTAGCGCTCGGCGGCAACGGCCGCGTACTCCGTGAAAGCCTCGGTGGTCTCCCGGACGCGCCAGCCGCCGCGGTCTTCCAGGGCCTGGGGCAGGTCCCAGTGGTAGAGGGTGGCGGCGGGCGCGATTCCGGCGGCGAGCAGTTCGTCGATCAGCCGGTCGTAAAAGTCCAGGCCCTTCCGATTGACCGCACCGGTACCGTCGGGCAGCAGGCGCGGCCAGGAGATCGAGAAGCGGTAACCGTCGACGCCGAGTTCGCGGAGCAGGGCGACATCCTCGGGGTAGCGGTGGTAGTGGTCGCAGGCGGTGTCGCCGGTGGCGCCGCCGAGGGTACGGCCCGGTGTGTGGCTGTAGGTGTCCCAGATGGACGGGCCGCGGCCGTCCTCGTCGTGGGCGCCCTCGATCTGGTAGGCGGCGGTCGCGGCGCCGAACCGGAAGCCGGGTGGCAGTTCCGGGAAGGCCAACCTACTCATGCGGCGCACGTCCTGTTCTCTCGGTGATCGGGCAGGGCGGTCACAGCTCCGGCGCCAGCCCGCGGTCGTGCAGCCAGGACAGCTGGACGGGCGGGTTGGAGCCGCAGCCGCCGGCGTGGTCGGCGAAGGGCCAGACGGTCATGGTGCGGTCCTCGCCCGCGTAGTGGTTGAACGCGGCGTACACCGTCCGGGGCGGGCAGACCGGGTCCATCAGACCGACGCTGAACAGCGCCGGCGCGGTGGCCCGCTGGGCGAAGTGGACGCCGTCGAAGTAGTCGAGGGTGGCGAAGGTCGGCTGCACGCGGTGCCGGCTGTGCCAGCGCAGGTAGTTGACGAGTTCCTGGTACGGGCCGTCCAGGGATGTCTGCGCGCCCTGGCGGTAGTGGCACAGGAACGGGACGTCCGGCATCACCGCAGCCACGCGGTCCCCGGTGAGCCCGGCGACGGCGAGGGCGAGTCCGCCGCCCTGGCTGCCGCCGGCCACCACGATCCGGTTGGCGTCGAGGCCGGGCAGCTCTGCGACGGCGTCCACGGCGCGCACGCAGTCGGTGATCAGGCGCCGGTAGTAGTAGTTCTCGGGCGAGTCGATGCCTCGGGTCATGAATCCCCCGGCCCACTGCGTGCCGTCGCCCAGGGTTCGGTCCGGGGTGTCGTGGCCCTGGCCGCGGCTGTCGACGACGAGCTGGGCGTAGCCCGCCGCGGGCCAGAACAGGTGCTCGGTGGGCAGGCCCCTGCCGCCGGTGTATCCGACGTAGGTGACGACGACCGGCAACGGGCCTTCGACGCCACGCGGGCGCAGCAGCCACGCGGCCACCGGTTCGCCGTTCCAGCCGGGGAAGCGCACATCGTCCACCTCGATGGTGCGCAGCCGGTGCCGGTCGGTGACCGGTTCCGTCTTGATGGCCCCGGCCCGTGCCCGGGCGTCGTCGAGGGTGTGCTGCCAGAACGCGTCGAAGTCGAGCGGGGCGGCCGACTCAGGGCGGTAGCGGACGAGTTCGTCAACTCCGAAGTCGGTGAACGGCATGGGGTGTTCCTCCGGGTGGAGCGAGTTGGAGGTGACGGACGAGAGGATGACGTGCGACACGGCGGAGCTCCTGGGTGTGGCGGGGCGGCACGGCTGGGGCGGGTGGTGCCTACGTTCCGGTCTCCGGGACCTCGTGGAGCCTCTCGAAGAAGAACTCGTGCTTGAGGAAGGAGACGTCGTACTCGTGTCCCGGGTAGGGCGGCAGCAACTGGGCAGCCTGGAACAGCCGCCGGCCGTCGCGGAGAGCGGCAGTGCCGCTGGGGTACGGGGGTTCGTCGCTGTCGCCCGTGGTGGGCGAGGTGCGTCGGGTGCCGTTGCTCAGCGACCAGCCGATGATGCGGGAGTCGAGCGAGGAGTCGGAGGGGCAGAGCACGAGCACCTGCTGCCGCTGGGCAGTCCCCGCGCCGACGCGTGAGGTGGGGCCGGGGGTGGAGAGGGTGGTCATCGTGCTGCCTCCTGGGTGCGGTTGGCGACCCTGTCGCCCAGTGGTCGAGGTCGAAGCTGTCGTCCCCCGGTGAGCGCCCGCCACAGCAGGACCCGGTTGTAGGCTCGAGCCGGCCGGTCGCCTGCTCGTACCGGGGGAACCACGCCCTCAGTTCGGCGGCGACCCGGGGGTCGTCCAGGTCGGACGTGTCCCACAGCGGGCGCCGGCGGACGGTCGGATTGAAGCGGATCTTGAGCATGTAACGGGTCACGTCGCTGTCGTTGCGCCGCCCGCCATGCCAGAGGCCGTGGCACGAACACCCCCGTGCCCGTCGGGCAGACCAGCCGGTCCTGCCCCAGCAGGTTCCGGTAGCGGCCGGTGTCGGTCTCGTTGATCCGCCGCAGATGGCTGCCGGGCACGCTGAGCGTGCCTCCCATCTCCAGCGTGACGTGCTGCGGGTAGTACGCCAGCTGCACGTCGAAGGCGTCCGGGCGGACGTCGGTGATCGCGTCGGCGTGCAGCGACTGCGCCTTCCCGCCGTGCGGCTCCCGGACGTGCACGGCGTGGTGGTCGATCGCGCTGGCGCGCGGGCACCGGCATGGGGGTGGTGGCCGAGCTGGCTGATCGCCTGCTCTACCCGTGCCCGGGTGGGCTCGGAGATCGCCCGCTTGCCGCTGAGCACGTGGCTGACCGTGCTGGGCGAGACGCCCGCGGCCTTTGCCACCTCGGCCAGTGTCTCCATGCCGGTGGTTCCCTCTCCCGTTCTGTCGCTGACGTGCCGTCAGCCCTTGATGGCGCCGGTGAGCACACCGGTCTTGAAGTGCTTCTGCATGAACGGGTAGACGAGCAGGATGGGGACCAGCGTCAGCACCACCACCGCCATCTGCAGGGACAACGGTGCGCTCTGCTGGTGCAGCGACCCGAACCCGGAGTTGGTGGTGCCGGGGATGGACTGGCCGTAGCTGACGTACTGGAGCAGCACGTACTGCAGCGGCCACTTGGCGCTCTCTGTCGGCATGTAGAGCATGACGTTGAAGAAGGAGTTCCAGTAGCCGACCGCGTAGAACAGGGCGATCACCGCGGTGACCGCGCGCGAGGTGGGCAGTACCACCGACCACAGGATGCGCCACTGGCTGCACCCGTCCATGCGGGCCGCGTCGATGAGGTCGGCCGCCGTGCCGGAGTAGAAGGAGCGCAGCACCAGGATGTTGAAGACGGAGACCGCGCCGGGCAGGATCAGCGCCCAGTACTGGCCGTAGCCGCCGAGGCCGGTGACGACCAGGTAAGTGGGGATCAGTCCGCCGCTGACGAACATGGTGACGATCAGCACCATGAGGATGGTGCGGTGTCCGAACGAGCGCGAGCGGGAGAGGCCGTAGGCGCAGAGCACCGAGACGACCATCGACAGGAGGGTGCCGACCGCGGTGATCACCAGGCTCACCAGCACGGCCCTGGTGACCGGGCCGTCCCCGAGCACCGCACGGTAGGCGTCCAGGGTGAGGCCGTCGGGGACCAATACCAGGCCACCCGCGCGGTTGATCGCCGCGCTGGTGGAGAAGCTGGTCAGCACCACGATCCAGAGCGGCACCAGTACGACGGCGAGGACCAGGAGCAGCACGCCGCCCTTGAGGGTCTGTCCGGCGGCGCCGGGCTTCTCGTCCCACACAGGGCGGCCCTTGTTGCGGTCGGGCCGAAGCGCGGGCCGGTTCTGAGTGTGCGTCAGCGTCTGGCTCATTTCCGGTACAACCCGTCCTCACCGAAGGCGTGCGCGATCCTGTTGGCGCCCCAGATCAGCAGCAGCGAGATCACGCTCTTGAACAGCCCGGCGGCGGCACCGTAGCTGTAGTTGTTGGTGGTGATGCCGTAGTAGAAGGAGAAGGTGTCCAGCACGTCCGCCGTGTCGTGGCCGACGGCGTTGCGCTGGATCAGGAACTGCTCGAAGCCGACGGTGAGCGCGTTGCCCAGCCGCAGCACCAGCATCAGCACGATGACGCCGCGCATGCCGGGCAGGGTGATGTGCCACATCCGGCGCCACCGGCCCGCGCCGTCGACCGCGGCGGCCTCGTAGAGGTTCTGGTCGATGGCGGCCAGCGCCGCGAGGAACACGATGATGCCCCAGCCGGCCTCCTTCCACACCGCCTGCGAGGTGACCAGCAGCGCGAAGGTGTGCGGGTCGGTCATCACGTCCCAGGTCCCCAGGTTGTGCTGGGCGAGGAAGTGGTTGAGCACCCCAGCGCCCCCGAGCATCTGCTGGAAGATGGTGATGGCCAGCACCCAGGAGAAGAAGTGCGGCAGGTAGACGACCGACTGGATGAAGTTCCGCAGCCGCTCGCTCATCACCGAGTTGAGCACCAGGGCCAGCGCGATCGGGATCGGGAAGAACAGCACCAGTTGCACGAAGCTCAGCCAGAGGGTGTTGCGCAGCGCCCCCCAGAACAGCGGGTCGCTGAACAGCATCCGGAACTGGTCGAGCCCGGCCCAGTCGCTGTGGAGCACGCCGACCAGCGGGTCGTAGTACTCGAACGCGGTGATCAGGCCGAACAGCGGCGCGTAGTTGAAGACCAGCAGCAGCGCGACAGCCGGCAGGGTCATCAGGATCAACGACCTGTCCCGGCGCAGGCGCAGTCGCCAGGTCAGTCCGCCCTCCTGGGCCCGCCCGGGCCGCGTCCTCGGCCGGGCGCGGCCGTTGGCGTCCGGCTCCGTGTCGGCCGCCGGTTCGGTGCCGCCGGAGCTGCCTCCGCCGGCCTTCTTCGTCTTGGTGGTGAACGTGCCGGCCACCGTTCCTCCTCGCTCCGCGGCGGGCCGAGCGGCCCGCCGCCTGACGTCGTCTGCTACTGGCCGGTGCCGTGCTTGTCCAGGACTTCGGTCTGGTACCAGTTCTTCAACTGGTCGCCGCCGCTGGACTTCCAGGAGGACACGGCGGCCTGGAAGTCGGAGACCTTCTTCAGGCCGTGGGTGACCTCGACGACGGTGTCCACGACCGACTTCGCGGCAGCCGCGGTGGCGTACCGCTGCGGCACGGTGATGTTCATGCCGTAGAACACCGGCTTGTAGACGTGCGGGGCGGTGCGGGCGAACCAGGACGTGTAGTCCTTGGTCACCTGGTCGGCGCCGGGGTTGCTGATCACCTGCGGGGGCGAGGCGAGGAAGTTGTAGGTGGTGGGCTGGGCGTACTTCTTGCCCTCGTCCGTGTAGCTGGGCATCCCGTTCACCATCGTGTGGTGGACGCCCTCGGCGCCGTACGTGATCATCGTGTACTCGGTCGAACCGTAGGGCGCCGCAAGGTAGTTGGCGACGGCCAGCAGCTCCTCGATCTGGTCCGGGGAGAGCCCGGCGTTGAGGTAGCTGATGACGCCGGTGGCGGCGCCGAGGAAGATCTGCGGGTTGGACTTCCCGTCGGCGGCGATGACGTTGAACGCCCCGCGCCGGTAGTTCTTGTTCGCGGCGGTGCCGGACTGGTGGTCCGACAGGTTCCAGGCGCCGGTGCCGCCGCCCTGGATCAGTTCCTTGCCCGCGTAGAAGCGGGTGGCACTGGCGTTGACGTTGCCGGCCAGGGCGTCGGGGTGCACATAGCCGGACTTGGCGAGCTTGTAGTGCCAGTCGAGTGCCTCCAGGAACTCGGGCAACTCGTAGCCGTGGACCAGCTTCCCGCCCCTGACCGTCCACCCGGGCGGGAGCCCCCAGGAGAGGGACAGGTAGGTCCACACGTCGCCGAACGCCCACACGCCGGCCTTGGCGCTGGTCAGTTCCTTGCCCAGGCTCATGTAGTCGTCGGCGGACTTGACCTGGTCGGCGGTGATGCCCTTCGACTCCAGGATGTCGGCCCGGTAGAAGACGTGGCCGGCCAGCGACATGCCGCTGGCGTTGCACGGGATGCCGTAGAGCTTGTCCTCCCAGGCTCCGACCTGCCAGGCGAAGGTGGGGATGGCGGCCAGGTTCGGATACTTCTTGATCTTGTCCCCCGCCAGGTACGGCGTAAGGTCCGCCAGCTGGGTACCGGCCAGCTCCCCCATGTTGAACGCCGCGTTCCACCAGGTGGGCAGCTGGATCCAGTCCGGCAGCTTCTTCGACGCGGTCATCGTCGGGACGATGGTGTCGTAGTTGACGCCGTTGGCCGGCTTGATGGTGAGGTTTACGCCCAGCGCCTTGTTGACGGCCTGGTAGAACGAGTTGTTGGCCGGCGGGATGGTCCCCCAGAGCGGGGTGACGGCGGTGTAGCTGCCGCCCTTGCCCGGGGTGCCGGACACCGTCGAGATCTGCTTGGCCGGGTAGGTGAGGAAGCCCGGGTCGGTGAACGCGCCTGCCGCGCCCTGCACCGAGGGGATGTCGGGCTTGACGGCCTGTCCCGGCACGTAGTCCGGCAGCGCGGCCCTCAGGCCGCTCTTCGAGTTGGTCCCGCCCTTGCTGCGGGAGGAGCCGTTGCCGCAGGCGGACAGTAGGGGTGACAGGGCAGCAGCCCCGGCGACGGCGACTGCGCCGTTCACGAAGGCTCTGCGGTTCATTGCGATGCTCATGGTGGGCGACCCTTCGCCGGTGACGATCCGTATCGAGCGACGTACTGGTGTGCGGCGGTGTGGAGGGGACGGTGCGAACGGCACCGTCGACATGCAGGCAACCGGCAGGTTGTCGTCGCGTCCCTGCGGAGCGTCGAAGCGCTTGAATGTTGCCGAGAGGTTAAGAGTGGCTTCACGCAGGATGCAAGAGGTGCCACGGAAAATCTCACCCGCCACATGAACAGTATTTTCTTGGAAACTTTCTCTTGACAGTCCTGTGGGCGCATGCCAGCGTCGAAGCGCTTCAACACGCCATCCTCACCACCGCCCTCGGACCACCGGAGCCGGCCGTCTGGCCCTTCCGTCCTGGGCGTTCCACGCTGCCTCACACACACCTGCAAGGGACTTCCACCTGTGAGCACTGATGCCGTCACGCTGTCCTTCCGCGACCCGGAGCTCCCACTCGCCGAGCGCGTCGAGGACCTGCTCTCCCGGCTGACCCTCGAGGAGCGGATCGCGATGCTGCACCAGTACTCGCCCGCGATCCCGCATCTCGGGGTCGCCGAGTTCCGCACCGGCACCGAGACCCTGCACGGCGTGTCCTGGCTGGGCGAGGCCACCACCTTCCCGCAGGCCGTGGGCCTGGGCGCGACCTGGGACGAGAACCTGGTCCGCGAGGTGGCGGCGGCGATCTCCGTCGAGCAGCGGGCGTTCCACCACCACCGGCCGCCCGTCAGCGGCACCGGCCGCAACAGCCTGCAGGGCTGGGCGCCGGTGGTGAACCTGCTGCGCGATCCGCGCTGGGGCCGCAACGAGGAGGGCTACTCCGAGGACCCGCTGCTGTCCGCCCGGCTGGGGACGGCGTTCTGCCGGGGCATGACCGGCGACCACCCGACGTACCTGCGCACGGCCCCGGTGCTCAAGCACTTCCTCGCCTACAACAACGAGGACGACCGCTGCACCACCTCCTCGGCGATTCGGCCCCGGGTGCTGCACGAGTACGACCTGGCCGCCTTCCGCCCGGCCATCGCCACCGGCGCGGCGACCGGCGTCATGGCCGCCTACAACCTCGTCAACGGCCGCCCCTGCCACGTCAGCCCCCTGATCGAGCAGGAGCTGCGCCGCTGGGCCGAGCCCACCGGCCACGAGCTGTTCGTCGTCAGCGACGCCGAAGCCCCTTCCAACCTGGTCGACCCGGAGCACTACTTCGACGACCACGCCGCCTCCCACGCCGCCGCACTCAAGGCCGGCATCGACTCCTTCACCGACCACGGCGAGGACAGCCCCGTCACCATCGGCCGGATCACCGCCGCCCTCGAGCGCGGCCTGCTGACCCAGGACGACATCGACCGGGCGGTGCGCCGCCAGCTGTCGATCCGCTTCCGCCTCGGCGAGTTCGACCCCGACCTCGACCCCTACGCCGGGATCGGCTGGGACGTCGTCAACTCCCCCGCACACCAGGCCCTGGCGCTGCGCGCCGCCACCGAACAGGTGGTACTGCTCAAGAACACCGGGCTACTGCCGCTGGCCCCGGAGCGGCGGATCGCGGTGGTCGGGCCGCTGGCCTGCACCCTGTTCGAGGACTGGTACAGCGGCACCCACCCCTACCGCGTCACCGTCTCCGACGGCCTCGGCATCGAAGGGGTGGAGGGCGTGGACCGGATCGTGCTGCGCACCACCGACGGGCAAGCGGTCACCGCCGTGGGCGAGGACGGCCTGCTGGTGCTCGGCCAGGCCCAGGACACGGACGCCGCCGCCCAGTTCGACCTGTTCGACTGGGACCTGGGCGTGCTCACCCTCCGCTCCGCCGCCACCGGCCGGTATGCCTCCCTGCGCGACGCCGACCAGCGCGTCACCGCCAACCGCGACCAGCCCGGCGACTGGTTCGTCCACGAGACCTTCCACCTCGAACCCGCCACCGACGGCACCGAGGTGCTGCGCAACCAGTTCACCGGTCGCTACGCCCAGGCCGACCCCGCCACCGGCGAGCTGGCCATGACCGCCGACACCCCCGAGCAGGCCCTGCGGTTCACCCGCACCACCGTCCGCGACGGCGTCATCTCAGCCGTCGCCGCCGCCCAAGCCGCGGACGTGACCATCGTCGTGCTCGGCAACGACCCTCACATCAACGGCCGCGAGACCCAGGACCGCGCCGGGCTGCGGCTTCCCCCGCAGCAGGACCGGCTGCTGCGCGAAGTCGCCGCCGTCCAACCCGACACCGTTCTCGTCGTCATGTCCAGCTACCCCTACGCGGTGAACTGGGCCGACCAGCACCTGCCCGCCATCGTCTGGACCTCCCACGCCGGCCAGGAGACCGGCCGCGCCCTCGCCGCTGTCCTGCGCGGCGACACCGACGCCACCGGCCGCCTCCCCCAGACCTGGTACCGCAGCGACGACGAACTCCCCGCACCCCTCGACTACGACATCATCAAGGCCGGCTGGACCTACCAGTACCACCGGACCGCACCCCTCTATCCCTTCGGCCACGGCCTGTCCTACACCACCTTCGACTACGGCGAACTCAAGCTCGGCCACACCGAGTTGGACGCGGACGGGGAGGTCACCGCCACCCTCACCGTGACCAACACCGGCACCCGCCCCGGCACCGAAACCGTCCAGCTCTACACCCGCCACCTCGACGCCCGCTACCACGCGCCCGAGCTCCGCCTCGCCGCCTACCGCAAAGTCCGCCTCGCGGCAGGCGAGACCACCGAGCTCGAGTTCACCCTGCCCGCCACCGACGCCCTCGCCCACTGGGACGTGGCCACCAGCGCCTTCACCGTCCACCCCGGCCGCTACGAACTGATCACCGCCCGCTCGGCGAGCCAGCCGGTCCGCAGTGCCACCCTCACCGTCACCGGCCCCGCACCGGAGCCTCGCCGCGTCCTCGAAGTCCCGCTCCGCGCAGCCGACTTCGACGACTACGAGAACATCACCCTCGTCGACGCCACCCCCACCCACGGCGACGCCGTCACCCCCACCGCCGAGCAGGGCGAACTCCTCTTCCGCGACGTCGACCTCGCCGGCGCCGGCTCCGTCGCCCTCCAGGTCTCCCGCACCGCCCCCGGCACCGCCCAGCTCCAACTCTGGGCCGGCGACCGCCTGCTGACCACCGTCACGGTCCCCTCCACCGGCGACCGCCACACCTGGACCACCGTCCTCGCCGACCTCACCGGACACCAGCCCACCGGTGTCCACGACCTCCGCGTCATCCTCACCGGCGAACAACGCCTCACCACCCTCACCTTCACCCCCTGAGAGCCAACGACGGCCGTACCTCTGTGAGGGGAGGCACGGCCGTCGTCCCCAACGCTCTCCTTCCGATTCCCTGCCGAGGACCTGCCCTATGCCGACGCCCCAGCCGTCCACCGTCGCGACGAACCCGGTGATCCCGGGCTTCCATCCGGACCCGAGCATCTGCCGGGTCGGCGAGGACTACTACCTCGCCTGCTCCAGCTTCGAGTACTTCCCCGGCGTGCCGATCTTCCACAGCCGCGACCTGGTGAACTGGACGCAGATCGGTAACGTCCTCGACCGGCCGAGCCAGCTGCGGCTGCCCGTGGAGACGTCCTCGTCCGGAGGCATCTACGCGCCGACCCTGCGCCATCACGACGGGCGCTTCTGGCTCATGGTCACCAATGTCTCCGGCGGCGGGAACCTGGTGGTCACCGCGACCGATCCGGCCGGCCCCTGGTCCGAGCCCGTTCACGCGCCCGGCGTGCCCGGCATCGACCCCGACCTGGCCTGGGACGAGGAGGGCAACTGCTGGTGCACCGTCGCGGGCGTCGCGCAGGTGCCGTTCAACCCGTACACCGGCGAGACCCTGGGCGAGCCGTACCGCGTGTGGTCCGGCACGCCCGGCGCCGCCGCGCCCGAGGCGCCGCACCTGTACCGGATCGGCGATTACTGGTACCTGATGATCGCCGAGGGCGGCACAGAGCGCGGCCACGCCGTCTCCATCGCCCGTGGCCCCTCTCCCCGCGGGCCCTTCGAGCCGTGCCCCGCGAATCCGATCCTGACCCACCGCAGCACGACCAAGCCCGTGCAGAACACCGGGCACGCCGACCTGGTCCAGGCGCCGGACGGGAGTTGGTGGATGGTGCTGCTGGGCGTCAGGCCTCAGGGCGGCACCCCGGGCTGGCACGTGCTGGGACGTGAGACCTTCCTTGCGCCGGTCACCTGGGAGGAGGGCTGGCCCGTGGTCGGCGAGGTCGGCCTCGAACTCGCGGAACTTCCCTGGCAGGTGTCGCCGCCTCAGCCGCTGCCCGAGCGGGACGACTTCGATGCCGCCGAGCTCCGGCCCTGCTGGATCTCGCTGCGGGACCGCCCGGCGGAACTGGTCGGCACCAAGGAGCGCGACGGCTGGCTGACCCTGTGCGCCCGCGGCAGCTCCCTCGACGAGCCGGACGTCGTCTTCGTCGGCCGCCGCCAGCAGCACCTCGCCTTCGAGGCTCGCACGCTGATCGACCCCGGTACGGGCACCGGCGGCCTGGCCGTGCGGCTGGACGAGCGCCACCACTACGCGATCGAGGCCGACGCCGACGGGCGGGTCCGGGTGATCGCCCGGATCGGCACGGTCCGGTCCATCGTCGCCGAACGCGCGCTCCCCGCAGGCCCGTTGGTCCTGTCCGTGCGTACCGGCCCGGCCCCCGAGCCGCACGACGCGCGCAGGGGCCCGGACTCGCTCGTCTTCGCGGTCGGAACGGCGGACGGCACGACGAGCGACCTGGCGTCCGTGGACGGCCGCTACCTGTCGACCGAGGTCGCCGGCGGCTTCACCGGCCGCGTGATCGGCCTGTACGCCACCGCGGGCACGGTCTGCTTCGACTGGTTCGACTACGAGCCTCTCCCGCTCCCCTGAGTACGCGTCAGGGGCTTCCTCGCCCCACCACCCATTTCATCCGAAGGGACGAACCGTGAACGACGCACAGCAGAAGGGCACACCGCGCGCCGCCCGCCCACACAACCGCCGCCTGCACCGGACGGCCGGGCTCCTGGCGGCCGTGGTCACCGCCGGCAGCCTCACCTGCGGCACCGCCGTCGCCTCACCGGCCGGCCAGGCGCCGGCAGCAGCGGACCACACCCCCCGTAGCGCGATGGCCGCCGTGGCCCAGATGCAGCCCAGCTGGAACCTCGGCAACACCTTCGACGCGTTCCCCGACGAGGCCTCGTGGGGCAACCCGCTCACCACCAAGGCCACGTTCGACGGTCTCCGCGCCCAGGGCTTCCGCAGTGTCCGGATTCCCGTCACCTGGTTCCCCCACCAGTCCGACACCGCCCCGTACACCATCGACCCCGTGTGGATGAAGCGGGTCAAGCAGGTGGTCGACTGGGCGTTGGAGGACGGCCTCTACGTCGAGATCAACGTCCACCACGACTCGTGGAAGTGGATCGCCAACATGTCCACCGACCACGACAACGTGATGGCGCGGTTCAAGTCGACCTGGCAGCAGATCGCCACCACCTTCAAGGACGAGCCGCGCAAGCTGCTCATGGAGAGCATCAACGAGCCGCAGTTCTCCAACGCGACCGACGCCCAGAAGACCCAGTACCTGCGGGAACTCAACACCTCTTTCTACGGCGTCGTGCGCAACTCCGGGGGCGGGAACAAGGACCGCCTGCTCGTCCTGCCCTCGGAGGAGACCAACAACGCCCAGCACTGGCTCGACGACCTGTCCACGACGATGAGCTCGCTGCACGACCCCAACCTGGTCGCCACCGTGCACTACTACAGCTGGTACCCGTTCAGCGTGAACATCGCCAACGGGACCACCTACGACGCAACGGCCCAGAAGGACCTGACCGACGGCTTCGCCCGGGTGCACGACACCTTCGTGGCCAAGGGCATCCCCGTCTACCTCGGCGAGTACGGCCTGCTCACCTCGCCGTACTCCGGCGTGGTCGAACGCGGCGAGATGCTGAAGTACTTCGAGCACGTCAACTACGAGGCGCGCATCAACGGCATGACCTCCGCCGTCTGGGACGCCGCCAACGACTTCCTGAACCGCTCCACCATGCAGTGGCAGGTCCCCGAGATGAAGGCCCTGATCCAGAGCTCCTGGCGGACCCGCTCGGGCACCGCCGCCACCGACAACATCTTCCTGTCGAAGTCCGGTCCCATCGCGGCGCAGACCATCACGCTCAACCGCAACGGCCTCTCGTTCGCCGGCCTCTGGCAGGGCGACCGCCCGCTGATCCCGTTCGTCGACTACACCCTCAACGGCGACCGGCTGACCCTGACCGCCGACGCCCTCACCCGGCTCGCCGGCGACCGTGCTGCCGGCGTCAACGCCACCCTCGAGGTCCGGTACTCCGACGGCGTCCCGTGGAAACTCTTCGTGCGCTCGTACGACAAGCCGGTGATGACCGACGCCACCGGAACCGAGGACGGACTCACCATACCCACCCGGTTCAACGGTGACCTGATGGCCAACGTCGAGTCCACCTACGCCGACGGCACCGCCGCCGGCCCGGCTTCCTGGACCACCTTCCAGTCGTTCGACAACTACCGCCCCGACTACGGCAACAACACCACCACCGTCAAGGCCGACTTCCTCAAGACGGTCAAGGACGGCGCCCCGGTGACGCTCACCTTCCACTTCTGGAGCGGCGCCACCGTCACCTACCACGTCACCCGTTCCGGCTCGACCGTGACCGGCACCGCCTCCTGAGCCAGGACCAGCCGGCACCGTGAACCGCTCCGGTGCGGACCCCCTCCCCTGACCTCCGCACCGGAGCACCCATGTCAACCCCCGTGCGGCCGACCGGTGTTCGGCTGGCCGCACCGCCCCGGCCGGAGGACCGCCGTGACCACGCTTGCGCCCCGCGTTCTGTTCGGGGCCGCCTACTACCCCGAGTACCACCGGATGGACCGCATCGAGGCCGACCTCGACCTGATGGCCGAGGCCGGCTTCACGGTGGTCCGCGTCGGCGAGTCGGTCTGGTCCACCTGGGAGCCTACGAGCGGCCGCTTCGACCTGGAGTGGCTGCAGCCGGTCCTCGACTCCGCCCACGCCCGCGGCATCGCGGTGGTGCTGGGCACCCCGACCTATGCCGTCCCCCCGTGGCTGGCCCGGCTCCACCCGGAGATCGCCGCGCAGGACGCCATTGGCCGCCGTGCCCCGTGGGGCGCCCGCCAGGAGATGGACATCACCCACCCCGCCTTCCGCTTCCACGCGGAGCGCGGGGTCCGCCGCATCCTCGCCCGCCACGCCGGCCACCCGGCCGTGATCGGCTTCCAGGTCGACAACGAACCCGGCTGCCGGCTGCCGCACAACCACGGCGTGTTCCAGCGCTTCGTCGACGACCTGCGGGCCCGCTACGGGGACGTGGAGACGCTCAACCGGGAGTGGGGCCTGGTCTACTGGTCGCACCGGCTGACCACCTGGGTCGACCTGTGGACCCCGGAGGGCAACGCGCAGCCGCAGTACGACGTGGCCTGGCGCGCCTTCCAGGCCCGGCAGACCACCGAGTTCATCACCTGGCAGGCCGGCCTGGTCCGGGAGTACGCCCGCTCCGACCAGTTCGTCACCACCTGTCTGCACCACCACCATCCCGCCCTGGACGACGACCGGCTGGCAGACCGTCTGGACATCGCGGCGGCCAACCCGTACTACGAGATGCAGGACGCGCTGGCACTGCCCGCCGATCCGGACCGGCCGCCGCACGCGTGGCTGGCCGGAGGCGTATGGGGGCTGTTCCAGGAGGCCGACCGGGCCTGGTCCTCACGTCAGGAGCCCTTCCTCGTCACGGAGACCAACGCGCAGGCGGTGGGCGGCACCCACGACAACCGTCCCGCCTACGACGGACAGTGGCGGCAGGCGGCCTGGGCGCTGGTCGCCCGCGGGGCGCGCATGGTCGAGTACTGGCACTGGCACACCCTGCACTTCGGCGCCGAGACCTACTGGGGCGGGGTGCTGCCGCACAGCGGGCGTCCTGGCCGCGCGTATGCCGAGCTCGCCCGTCTGGGCCGTGAGTTCGCGGCGGCCGGCGAGCTGGTGGCCGGGCTGGAGCCGGACGCCGACATCGCCATGGTGTACTCGCTGCCGAGCAAGTGGCTGATGCAGAAGTACCCGCCGCTGGCCGCCGCGGACAACAGCCCCGACAACCGTTCCTACCACGGCCTGTTCGACCCCTTCTACCGGGGCGCGGTGGAGTCCGGCCGGCAGGTGCGCATCCTGCACGCCAGGCAGCTGCACGACCCGGAGGACCCCGGCGCGAGGCCGGCCCCCGACGTGGTCGCACGGCGCCACCCGGTGCTGGTCGCCACCGGCCTGTACCTGGCCGACGACGGCCTGCTGGACTGGCTGGCCGCCTACGCCGAGGCGGGCGGCCACCTGGTCCTCGGCCCGCGCACCGGTTATGCCGATCCCGAGGGGCGCGCCCGGCCCGAACCCGCGCCCGCGCGACTGTCCGGCGCGGCCGGGGTCTGCTACGAGGAATTCAGCAACCTCTCCGCCGAACTGCCGCTCCGGGCCGTGCCGGAGAGCCCGTTGCAGCTTCCGGCGGGGGCCCGGGCGACCCGCCGGGTGGATGCCCTGGTCACCGACGGCGCCGAGGTGCTGGCCGGGTACCGGCACCCGCACTTCGGGCGCTGGCCCGTGGTGACCAGCCGCGTTCACGGCCGGGGCGGGGTGACCTGCGTCGGCACGGTCCCCAACGGGGCGGCGGCCCGGGCGCTGATGGCGTGGCTGGTGCCGAAGCCGTGCAGCGGCTGGCGTGACCTGCCCGCCTCGGTGACGGCCTGCACCGGGACCGCGCCGGACGGCCGCCGCGTCCACGTCGTGCACAACTGGAGCTGGGAGCCCGCCTCCGCCGTCGCGCCCGGTGACCTGGCGGACGTGCTCGCGTCCGGGACGGACGGTGCGGCGCGGAGCGCTGTCCCGGCCGGGGCCCCGGTCGAGCTGGGGCCCTGGGACGTGCGTGTCCTCGCCGCGGATCGATGACATGGCGTCAGTTCAGCTGCCATTTCTGGTTGGCGGCCCCGGTGCAGGTCCACAGCTGGACCGAGGTGCCGTCGGTGGTCCCGCCCCCGGCGGCGTCCAGGCACAGTCCGGACAGGGTGTTGGTGATGCTGCCGTCGGAGTTCAGTCTCCACTGCTGGTTGGTGCCGCCGGTGCAGGACCAGATCACGGCCTTGGTGCCCGAGGTGGTGCCCCAGCCGTAGGCGTCCAGGCACATCTGGGAGCTGCCCGAGTACACCGTCAGCTGACCCGAACTGGTGGCTGTCCAGCGCTGGTTGGCGCTGCCGATGCAGTCCCAGAGCTGCACCTGGGTGCCCGTGGCGGTGGTGGCGCCGGGGACATCGAGGCACTTGGAGGCGCCGACTGCGTGCAGGGAGCCCGTGGCCGCCGCGCCGGAGGGGTGCAGTTGGACCACGACGATCGAGTAGGGCGGCACGGTCTGCTGCGAGGGGCCGCCGGTCGCGGCCGAGCTGAGGCCGCCTGCGTTCTTCAGGTACGACCAGACGGTCGGAGTGGCCGAAGCGGGTGTGAAGCCGTTGTAGGAGAGGGCCACGTTCGCCGCGTTGTTCGGGTCCTTGTTGATCAGCATGACGTCGAGGTCGCCATTGCTGCGGCGGACGGCGTGGGCGCTGACCAGCGAGGTGGAGCTGGTGGACGACAGCATCGTGTCCCCGGGGGCGCCGAGCTTGGTGATCAGCTGGAGGCTGTAGTACGGGGCGAAGGGCGTGTTGAGGGCGGGCTCGCAGGAGGCGCCGCTGGAGACGAGACCGCCGTCGGCGTAGTCCGTCGCGCCGCCGACGTTCGTCACCGAGGAGCAGTCGGTGCCGTTGCGCAGGTCCCACCAGTCGACGTTGAAGATGCCGTTCTCCCACCAGGTCAGGTACTCGTCCGGGGCGAACAGCGCGTTGGGCGCGGTGTCCACGTCCCGCTGGCCGTTCGTCTCGGTGATCGCGATGCCGACGTTGGGCGCGTTGCTGCCGGCGTACTGGTTGATGAGCGAGCGGACGGTGGAGGTGATCCGCGGGATGTCCGCCTGCGGCTTGGTCAGCAGGTCGCTCTCGCTGGTGGTGCTGGGGTAGTGGTGCACGATCACGAAGTCGATCTTCGGGCCGGCGATGGAGAGCACGGTGTGGTTCCAGTCGGCGGTGTCGCCGGGCCCGGTGATGCCGTCGGGCCAGCTGCCCGGAGTGGTCAGCACCGCGCCGATCTTGACACTGGGGTCCACGGCCTTCATCGCGGAGACGAACTGGAGCAGGTTGGTGGCGTAGGTAGTGGCGCTGTGGCTGCTGTGCTTGTCCAGCTCCCAGCCGCTGCCGTTGCTGTACTCGCCGTTGCCGGGGACCTCGTTGCCCACCTCCCAGTACTTGATCCCGTAGCCCTTGGTGATGTTGGCGTAGCGCACCCAGGCCGCGGCTTCGTCGGGGGTGCCGGAGCCGTAGTTGACCGTGATGACCGGCTGCGCGCCGGCGGCGCGGACGGTGCCCATGAAGGCGTCGAAGCCGGTGTTCGGGGCGACGTACCCGCCGTTCTCCTCGGTGCCGGTCTGCCAGTGGTAGGCGTCGGAGACACTGCCGCCGGGGTAGCGGACGGCCTTGAAGCCCGCGCCGGCGATCAGCGAGGGCGTGGCCGAGGAGTTCATCTGCCCGTCGAAGACGGCGGTGTTCACGCCCGAGCCGATGGACGGGATGGAGCCCAGCGGCCGGTTCGCGTCCACGGACACGGTCACCGCGGTGTCCGCGTGGGCGGCGGGAACGCCGCCGAGGAGCGCAGCCGTCGAGGCGAGCAGCGCTGTGGTCAGGCCGGCAAGGGCGCGGGTGAGAAGCGTTCTGCGCACAACCACCTCCGCGAGAAAATTTCTTGGTTGTTTCCAAGTAATTTCTGCGGCAACGTACTGCTCGGACATGAGCACGTCAATGTCTTCCGTCCGGCTCCGAGCCTCCCCGGCAGCTGGCTGCGCACCGGGCGCTCCCGCCCCTTCAGGAAAGTTTCGTTCATACGTCTGCGAGGAGTGACATTGTCCGCACCACAACTGAGCCGGCACCTCCGGGGCCTGGCCTTCGGCGGCGACTACAACCCCGAGCAGTGGGACGCGGCCGTCTGGAAGGAGGACGACGAGCTCATGCGCCGAGCCAGGGTCAACCTGGCGACGGTCGGCGTGTTCTCCTGGGCCCTGCTGGAGCCGGAGGAGGGCCGATACGACTTCACCTGGCTCGACGCCCACCTGGACCGGCTGCACGCCAACGGCGTGGCCGTCGGCCTGGCCACACCCACCGCCTCCCCGCCGCCGTGGTTCTCCCTGGCACATCCCGACGGTCTGCCGGTCACCGCCGAGGGGGTGCGGCTCACCCACGGCAGCCGCGACACCTACTGCCTCGCCGCCCCGGCCTACCGCGCGGCGGCCCGCCGCCTGGCCGCCGCGCTGGCCGAACGCTACGGCGACCACCCCGCCGTAGCGCTGTGGCACGTCCACAACGAGTACGCCACGCTGTGCTGGTGCGACCACGTCGCCGCCGCCTTCCGGACCTGGCTGCGTGCCCGGCACGGTTCCCTCGACGCCCTCAACGAAGGCTGGGGGACCGCCTTCTGGAGCCAGCGGTACGGCGGTTGGGAGCAGGTGCTGCCACCGCGCGCCACCCAGTGGCACCGAAACCCCGGGCAGACACTCGACTTCCGGCGGTTCTGGTCCGACGAGGTGCTCGGCGCCTACCGGGAGCAGCGCGACGCGATCCGCGCCCGCAGCGACCGTCCGGTGACCACCAACCTCATGCTGCCCGGCTACCAGAACCTGGACCTGTGGGCCTTCGGCGACGAGGTCGACCTGGTCGCCATCGACCACTACCCGGTCGCCCCCGGTCTGGACGCCGCCGCCGACACGGCGTTCGGCGCGGACCGCGCCCGTTCGTTCGGCGGCGGCCGGCCGTGGCTGCTGATGGAACAGGGCACCAGCACCGTCTACGACGGAGACCGCGTGCTCGGCAAGGAACCCGGGGAGATCCTGCGGCACTCCCTCGGCCACATCGCCCGCGGGTCGGAGGGCGCGCTGTTCTTCCAGTGGCGCCAGTCCCGCGCGGGCGCCGAGCAGTGGCACTCCGCGATGGTCCCGCACGCCGGCCCCGACAGCCGCGTCTTCCGCGAGGTGGAGCAGACCGGCGCGGCCGTGGCCCGCCTCGGTGAAATCGCCGGCTCGACCGTGACGGCCCATGCCGCGGTGCTGCACGACTCCGACGCCTGGTGGGCCCTCGACGTGGACGGCCTGCCCTCCGCCGAACTCGACTACCACGACGCGCTGCGCCGCGCCCACCGCGCGCTGTGGGACGCGGGCGTCACCACCGATCTCGCGCACCCCGCACAGGACTTGAGCCGCTACCGCCTGGTGCTCGCCCCCGCGCTGTTCCTGCTCACCGACGCGGCCGCCGCCAATCTGCGCCGCTACGTCCAGCATGGCGGCACCCTGCTCGTCCAGTACGCGAGCGGCTGCGTCGACGAACGTCTGCACGCCCGTCTCGGCGGCTATCCCGCGCAGCCGCTCCGCGAGGCGCTGGGCGTCCGGGTCGAGGAACACCGGCCGCTGCGCCGGGGCGAGCGCATCGTCCTGTCCGACGGGACCGAGGCGGGCTCCTGGTCCGAGAGCCTGCGCACCGACGGCGCTGAGGCCCTCGCCCGCTACACCCACGGCATGCTGACGGACCGTCCGGCGCTGACCCGCCACCGGTTCGGATCCGGGCAGGGCTGGTACCTGTCCACCCGGCTCGTCGACGCGCCGTACGCCGCCCTGGTCCGGCGGCTGGCCGCGGAAGCCACCCTCGGACCGGGGGCGCCCGGCCTGCCACAGCACGTGGAAGCGGTGACCCGCCGGGCCGCCGACGGACGCGCCTGGCAGTTCCTGCTCAACCACCGGCGCGACGCGGTGCCGCTGCCCGACCCCGGCCACGACCTGCTGACCGGCACCGGGGTCAGCGAACTGCCGCCCGGCGGCTGCGCCGTACTCCGAAGGTTCTGAACTGCCCTGTCTCCCCTGACCGTTCCTCCGGAAAGGAATCCCCGTGACCGAGGAATCCCCCACCATCCGCTGGGGCCACGACGCCCTCCACCTGGAGATCGGCACCGACCCGGACGGCCCGCCACGGCTGCGCCGGTTCGGCGTCCCCGGGCAACTGCCCGCGGAACCGCCCGCGGCGGCGCCCCTGCCGCTCGTCGAAGCCACCACCACCAGCCACGGCCACCACTGGTCCGGACACCGGGTGATCGACACCGTCATCGGCGCCGACCTGCGCTACCGCGGGCACACCGCAGCCCGGGACGGCGCCTGGCACCGGCTGACCGTCCAGCTCCATGACCCGGCCGGCGGACTGGCCGCGGAGGTGGTCCTCAGCTCCCCCGACGGCGTCCCGGCGCTGCGCAGCCAGGTTGTGATCCGCAACGAGAGCACCCGGAGCCTGCGCCTGGAGTCCGTCACCTCCCTCGTGCTGGGCGGCCTCACCGCGGATGCGGACCTCGAGGCGGCCGACCTGCTGTGGGCGGAGAACGACTGGCTCGCCGAGTACCGCTGGCAGCGCCGGCCGATGCGGCTCAGCTCACCGGTCCTCAGCGGCCGCGTCCACTACCGGTACGGCAAGGGCGGCTTCGCCGTCGCCGGGCAGGGCACGTGGTCCAGCTGCGACCGGCTGCCGATGGGCGGGCTGACCGACCGCCGGACCGGCCGGACGTGGGTGTGGCAGATCGAGCACAACGGCGGGGGCTGGCACTGGGAGTGCGGCGAGCACGACGACTCCGCATACCTGGCCCTGTCCGGACCGAGTGCCGGACGGCACGGCTGGTCCCGGCTGCTGGAGCCCGGCGCCTCGTTCGAGACCGTCCCGGTCGCGATCGCCTTCGGCGTCGAAGGACCCGACGAGGCCTTCGCCGCGCTCACCCGGTACCGGCGCGCCGTCCGCCGACCGCACCCCGACCACCGGCGCCTGCCCGTCATCTTCAACGACTACATGAACTGCCTGATGGGCGACCCGACCACGGCCAAACTGCTCCCCCACATCGACGCGGCCGCCGCGGCGGGTGCCGAGTACTTCGTCATCGACGCCGGCTGGTACGACGACGACGAGGGCAACTGGTGGACCAGCGTCGGCGCCTGGGAGCCCTCGTCCTCCCGCTTCCCCGGGGAGCGCGGCATCCACGAGGTGCTGGACCGCATCCGGCAGCACGGGATGGTCCCCGGCCTCTGGCTCGAACCCGAAGTCGTCGGCGTGACCAGCCCGTTGGCCCACTCGCTGCCGGCGGAGGCGTTCTTCCGCCGCGACGGCGTCCGGGTCGTCGAGACCGGCCGCTACCACCTGGACCTGCGCCACCCGGCCGCACGCGACCACCTCGACCGGGTGGTGGACCGCCTGGTCGGCGAACTCGGCATCGGCTACTTCAAGTTGGACCACAACATCGACCCCGGGCCGGGCACCAGCAAGAACCCGGGCGAGGCTGCCGCCGACGGCCTGCTCGGCCACAACCGCGCCCACCTGGACTGGCTGGACGGCGTCCTGGACCGCCACCCCGACCTGGTCCTGGAGAACTGCGCCTCCGGCGGCATGCGCACCGACTACGCGCTGCTGTCCCGGCTCCAGCTCCAGTCCACCAGCGACCAGCAGAACCTCACCCTCTACGCACCGATCGCGGCCTCCGCGCCCACCGCGGTCACCCCCGAACAGGGCGCCGTCTGGGCCTACCCGCAGCCGGAGGACACCCTCGACGAGGTCGCCTTCACCATGGCCAACGCCCTGCTCGGGCGGATCCACCTCTCCGGGCGGCTCCCCGAACTGTCGCCCGCCGCACAGGACTTGGTCGCCGAAGCGGTGGCCGCACACAAGGCCCTGCGCGCCGACCTGGCCACCGCACTGCCCACCTGGCCGCTCGGACTCCCTGCCTGGGACGACCCGTGGATCGCCCTCGCCCTGCACACCCCGGCCACCACCTACCTCACTGTCTGGCGCCGCCCGGGCGGGAAGGACACCACCGTGCTCCCGCTGCCGCAGTTCCGTGACGCCGCCGTACGCGCGGAGGTGCTGTACCCCTCCACCAGTCAGGCACGCTCCCACTGGAACCAGGAGAGCGCCGCCCTGAAGCTGACCCTCCCCGCCGCGCCGTCCGCCGTCGTGCTCCGGCTCGTCCCGGAAACCGGCGGGCAGGAGGCCGCTGGACCGGCGACGCCGACCGGGTGAAGCCTGATGAGGGGCTCCGCCCCGGGCCCGGGATGCCAGAATGACCCCAGCAGGCACGCTCGCGCGTCGCAGCCGTCCCTCCCGTACCAGGAGGCGGGCCCCGGGTGCAGCCATGGTCGAGGAAGGGGAGAACGTGACGGACAACGGATCGGGCGAGCCGACGGTGGACGAGCAGAGCTCTCCTGCCGACAAGCCGGGTTCCGTCACCATCGCCTACATCGCGGAATCCGCCGGCGTCTCGATCCCCACCGTCTCCAAGGTGCTCAACGGTCGCTCGGGAGTCTCCGACCAGACCCGGGCCCGCGTCGAAGAACTGATCAACCATTACGGCTACCGGAAGTCGGCGGCCAACCGCGCCAACGTGGTGGAGCTGGTCTTCCGGGAGCTGGAGAGCCTGTGGGCGGTGGAGATCATCCGCGGCGTGGAGCGGGTGGCGCGCAGGAACCGCGCCGGCGTCATGGTCTCCGAGCTCGCGCTCCACGACAGCCAGCCCATATCCATCGACGACACTGTCAGGCGCCGTCCCAGCTGCGTGCTGTCCGTGTCCCAGCTCTCGCAGAAGGAACGCGAGCAACTGGAGGCGAAGGGCATCCCGTTCGTCGTCATCCACCCGATCAACGACCTGCCGGACGACGTGCCCTTCGTCGGCGCCACCGACTTCCGCGGCGGCCACACCGCCGTCCGGCACCTGCTCGGCCTGGGACACCGGCGCATCGCCATGCTGAGCGGCCCGGACCACCCGTACTTCCTCGCCCGCAAGGCCGGATACCTCGCCGCACTGGCCGAGGCCGGCGTCCCCGCCGAGCCCGACCTGCTGGTGCAGACCCAGCCCACCCGCGAGGAGGGGCACGCGGCCGCCCGCGACCTGCTGTCCCGCGACGACCGGCCCACCGCCGTGTTCACCGCGAACGACTTCCAGGCCGTGGGCGTCTACCAGGCCGCCCGCGAGCTGGGCCTGTCCATCCCTGCGGACCTGAGCGTCGTCGGCTTCGACGACCTGCCCATCGCGGCCTGGGTGGAACCGCCGCTGACGACCGTGCATCAGCCGCTGACCGAAATGGCCGTGGCCGCGACCGAGTTGGCTCTCGCGCTCGGCCGCGGCGAGGAGGTGGGCCAGGTCGGCCTCGAGATCGCCACCACTCTCACCGTCCGGGCCAGCACCGCCCCGCCGAAGGCTCGCCCGGCGCGGGCAGCCCGCAAGGAGCCCAGGTAGCACGGGGGAACCGCTGTTCACGGTGCGCCGCCGGGCAGTGCCGCCGACTGCGGCGACATTCGCTCAGAACGCCGGCGGGGCGGTACTGTCCCGGACCACCAGTGACGTGGCGATGTCGAGCCTTGTCTGCGGCACGTCCTCGCCGCTGCCGAGAGCGAGGGCGAGTTCCGCGGCCGCCCTGGCCATGGCCGTCAGCGGCTGGCGCACGGTCGTCAACGGCGGGTCCATCCACGCTGCGACGGGAAGATCGTCGAAACTCGCCACACTCAGGTCCCGGGGGATCGACAGGCCGAGTTCCCGGGCAGCCTGATAGAGCCCGATGGCCTGCATGTCGCTGGCGGTGAACACGGCGGTGGGCCGGTCCGGACGGGACAGCAGCTCACGTGCCGCCGCGTATCCGTCCTCACGGGTCAGCCCGGTGCGAAGGAACAGATCCGGCTCCCGCCCGAGGCCCGCCTCCTGAAGCGCGGAGGTGTACCCGGCCACCCGGGCGACGCAGAACGAGTGGTCGGGCCCGCTGATCATGCCGATGCGCCGATGACCCAGGTCTGCCAGATACCCGACCGCGGCCCGTGCCCCCTTCCAATGCGTCGCGCTCACGAACGGCACGTCCTCGGCAAGCTCCTCGGCCGGGTCGAACACGACGAAGGGGATTCCCTGGGCCCGCAGTCGCTCCCGCTGGCCCTCCCGCAGGAACGTGATAGACAGCACATCCTGCCCGCTCTGCCCCCCGCTGCCATCGAGGTACACCGCGGTCGCCCGGTCGAAACCGAGCTCCGAGAACACCACCCCGACGCGGTTCTCCCTGGCGACGCGTTCCACACCGCGGAGGATCTCCGCCCCCCACATGTGCACCAGCTCCGGGAACAGGATCTCCACGATGTCGCCCTGGTCACCCCCAGCCGAAGGCTCGCGGTGAGCGTGCTTTCTGATCAGCTCCCCGAACCGTCTCCGGCTGCGGTCCCAGGTCCGGGAACCGTCCTCGAGCACCGAAAGCGCGAGCACCGGCACGCCGTCCATGGGCTCGGGTATGTAGGCGATGGTCGGCCACGGCGGATCCACGAGGCGCGAGCGCTCGTGACCGACCGGGGTACCTGCGGATGGAGTATCAGTCACAGCAGCAATTCCTGTTCACCGTGGCCTGGCCGCCCCTGTCCAGCCAAGAAGCCTGCGCAGGAGCACTGGGACACAGGCTATTCACCAAGTCCTCCGTGCAACAGCTCCCAGACAAAGCGCTCCGCCCGGACACAGGGGGCGGGCTCGGCTCTGCCCCGGCAGTTCCGCGGGCGGGGGGACGGAAGTCGTCGTCCCCCCGCCGTCAGGCGCGGTCAATCCGGCTGGAGGGGCGTCAGACGAACCTCCGAAGCGAGCGGCCCGGAGGCCCCGCCCCCGGTGTCGGGGCGGCGCCTCTGTGGCCGTTTCCACAGGCCAAGGTCTGCGGCGCTGGTTATCGCTCAGCGGCGAGCGGCAGGCAGTGATCTCCGAGGTGCGTCCGGGCCGGGCCCGCCGAGACCAAGAGCAGCCGGCCCCGGTCGTCGGTGAGCGCGATAGGACCGCCCGCCCCGCCTCCCGGGCGAGAGCCGGGGCGACGGCGGTTTCCGCCGCGGCCCGGTCCTGCTCGGCCAGCCGGTTCAGCACCCGCTCCGCGATCACCAGTTCCTCCCACTCGGCCGGCCTGGACCTCCTGCGGCCGCATGGCCAACTCCTCGGCCAGCACGTCCAGTTCAGTCCGGCGAGCTTGTGATCCGCTCCAGCTCCTGCATACCAACGCCCTCCCCGCGACACCCCCTACCGTCCCGCTGACGGATGGTAAGAGCGGCACGGTCCTCGGCACGGCAGAACCCGACAACGGCAACGGCAACGGCCGCCACGGCAGACGATCTTCGCCGTGGACACCCGCCGACGACCACCATGAGTATCCGCTCGCCCCTCACACCAGACCCTTGACCTGCTAACTTCACGCTGCACGGGCCTCACTGGAAGTTCGCAGAACTCCCAGGGGGCATGACGGCGTCATCTCCGCCCCAGGCCCAGTTGCCGCACTGTTCGAGTCCCTTGTTGCCTGAGCGTGCCTGAGGCGGATTCGGCCGGCCGGCGGAGGTGGTCGGCGATGCCCGGTGCGTCAACCATGCTCGACTCCGGCGGGCCGAAACTCAGGTCAGGCTTGGGCACCAGAGCTGGGAGTTCTGGTCACAGGGGAGATGTCTGCTGCTGGCTCGCGACTGCCGTGAACGACTTGCCACGGGCGTCGCGGCCGACACGGACGAGCGCCAGGTAGACGACCGAGGTGACCACCATGCCGGGAATCCAGGACAGGTCGGCGTTGGAGAAGTGTCGCGCGACGGGCCCGACGTACCACGCGTTGCTCATGGCCGGAATACCGGACACCACGCCGATCACGAAGGCGATGAGGACCTTGAGGTTGACCCCGTTGTGGGTCCATGTGGCCGGGTCGCTCCAGTACTTTCCGCCGCGGATGTACATGCCGGGGACGTCGTACGCTCCGTGCTGGA
Source organism: Streptomyces sp. NPDC050121 (assembly GCF_044460385.1). Classification (NCBI taxonomy): domain Bacteria; kingdom Bacillati; phylum Actinomycetota; class Actinomycetes; order Kitasatosporales; family Streptomycetaceae; genus Streptomyces; species Streptomyces sp. NPDC050121. Next base: position 68,731 of record NZ_JBITJV010000030.1, read on the forward strand.
CGAGGTAGAAGTCCACGAGGTTCACCGCACCCCAGGGAATGAGCAGCAGAAGCAGGAACGACAGGAACGCCGTCAGGTTGCCGGTGAAGTCCTGTGAGGCCGTGACGGCCAGGCCCAGACCGATGGCGAGGGTCGGCAGCATCATCGCTGCACGGGTCCGGAACGAGTTCGAGATCTTGACGAAGGTCGACAGGCCCGTGATCAGGTTCCCGAGACAGACTCAGAGATCATTCTCTCGGTCATCGCGGGTCTGGAGATCGACCACCTCTCCACACCGCTCGACCCGTCGACGACGCAGGCGATCCGCACCGCACTCCGCCGCACGATCACAAGGCTCGGGCTCCGCGGCAACGCCGCGCGGCAGTAGGCCCCATCCCGGCAGTCCGAACGAACGACACCTCGCCGTGCGGCTCGGCGGCATCGCTGATCTCGCCTGCCGCTCACCGCCGACGAACGCGGTCAGCGGCAGAACCCGGGACACCCGACCTCACCGGCCGGCGGGCCTGACCGCCCCTGTCCTGCAGTCGTCCGATAATCGCCACGCGGCGATCATTCCGCGCAGATGGATATCGCCTGGCGGCGGATCCGGGAGCTGGGGGCAGACCACTGGGTTGCCCATCTTCTCTCGGCAGGATGCCTCGCGGCCCACCTCAGGCGTCGGCCCCGGCGTGCTTCTGGCGGGTCGGCTGGGCAGGGGCGGTCGAGCCTGGGCGAAGTAGCCGGTTGAGGTTGCCGGCTGCCGTGGTGAGGCGTTCGGGGGTCCAGGTCGCGGGGTGTTCCTTCTTCTCGACGTGTCAGTAGATGAGCACGCCTGGACCCCGGTAGCGCTGGTGCCACTCGGTCATGAAGTTGCTGGACCAGGAGCCGGCGCCTGGACGCGCCGGACGGTCCGCCGGCCGCCGTGCTTCCCGTCGCGGCCGACGGTGGCTGGCAGGAGCAGTCCGTGACCCTGAAGCGCGAGATCACCGGAACGCACGACCTCTACCTCGTGGCGAAGGGCGCGGCCCGGGTCGCCGCGCTCGACTGGCTGACGATCAGGCCCTGACACGGGACGGGCCGGGCGGCGGGATTCCCCTCCCGTCGCCCGGCCTGTCGCGTCCCCGCCGCGCTGCGATGTCACCCCGCAATGGAGTCCAGTTGTTCCGCAGCCGGACGCAGCGCCCACAGATCGCCGCCCGGTGGCTCCTGAAGCGAGGGCACCGACCGCTGGGCCCGACGGTCGCCCGCGTCGGCGGCCGCGTGCACCACGTCGGTGGCCGCGTACTGGTAGAACTCGAGCTCCGGATGCGGCCACGCGGCGGCTCCGGTCGCGGCGGGTAGCAGGTAGTCCACCGCTTTGAACAGGCTCTGCCCGTCAGGGCCCTGGTACTTCCACAGGTTCACACCGACGTGCCGGCCAATGGCCGCGAGCCGGGTGTACGCGACCAGGTCGAAGGTCGAGTAGTGCCAACTGCGGGTCCGGGACAGCTCCTGGGGCTGGCTGCCGTCCGCGGCGATCTGCGGGGCGATGCGTGCACTCTGCGCGTTCAGGACGGTGCGCCGGGCCAGGTTCGTGTCGCCCGTCGCGTAGGCGAGGGCGGCGACCTGCATGTCGTAGAAGGTGCCGTGGTTGTTCTTCGCGGCCCCCTCCTGCTTGCCGAAGTCGCTGTTCTTGAGCCAGTCGAGGAAGGAGGTGTTCCACCGCGCCATGCCGGCACGGTCGGTCCTGGTCCAGCCGGCGGTGCCGGTGTCCAGGATGGCCAGCGCGTCGAGGACGCCGGTGTACGACTGTGAGAAGTCGATGATGCCGATGGCCCGGCCGTCGTATGTGCAGGGGATGAACTGCGCGTGGTTCAGGTTCGGGTTCATCTTCGTGGCCGGATCGAGGAACCAGGCGCGCAGGATCTGCCCGGCCTTGACGGCGTACCGCTTCTCGCCGGTGTAGTACCAGGCCAGGGACAGGTCGTATGCGGAGTCGAAGACCTTCTCGACGTCCTGGCGATCGGTTCCGGTGTCGACCTCGGGGTTGCGCTCCCCGTCGCGCTGCACATACGGGCAGCCCCACGGGTTGTCGGGGGTCGGTGGCGTGGAGGGCCACCAGTACGGGGCCTGACTGAGATAGTCGTGGGTGTCACCCCCGGGTGCCGGCTTGGGCTTGTCGACGACCGTCCAGGGGCCCTGGTTCAGCCACCCGTCGGCACGAGCCGTCAACGCCCTTGCGGATCGCCGCAGTTGTGGGTCGTCGCGGTCCAGACGGATCTTGGTCTGCTGCATGCGGGTGCCGTCGAGGACGGCGGTGTGCGGGGCTTTGGGCTCCGGGTGCTCCACCCTCGCCGTCGCCGCGGGTACCGCGCCGGCGGTGAACGCGGCCAGGGCCGCGAGGAGGACACCCAGGCGGGAGCGAGCGCTCATAGGTCAACTCCGATCACGCATGTGAAGTCAGGGGTTGGCGTGGCGCGGCCTACAGCCTGCGCTGGGCCTCGTAGAGGTTCTGCGGACGCACCGCGCCGGGGCTGCCGTACAGCTCCAGTCGCGTGTGCAGGTCGCCCGTGAAGTCGGGGACGTCGATCTGGTCGAACTCCGTGACCTCGTTGACGCCGACGGTGGCGGAGTACGGTGCCAGGGCGTCGATCTTCATCAGGCCCGCCCGGCCGTTCGTGACGCGGATGTTCCAGTGCGCGAAGCGGGCGCCGAACAGGGGCCCCGCACTCGCGTCACCACCGTGACGGCCGTTGTTGTTCACGATGATGTCGGTGCGGACGTTGGCGAAGGGCATACCGCGGTGGCTGTCGAAGGTGCCCATCCGCATGTCACCGCGCGACCACACGTTGTACGAGGACAGTCCCTCGACGTTGATGCCGTGCAGTTGGGTGTTGGACTGCGCGGGGCTGGTGCGCTCCTCGATGGTGAAGTCCTCGATGAGGTTGTCGTGCGACCCTTCGCGGCAGAAGTAGGGATGGTGGGAGCCGCGACCCGCGACCCGGGTCCGGCGCAGGGTGCAGGCGGAGGCGGCCACCAGGCCGAAGCCGTTGTCGACATGACGGACCGTCATGTCATCCACCCAGCAGTCGTAGGCGCACTGCAGGGTGACGCCGTTGTACCCCTTGTCGAGAAGGTGCTGCTGCTGGGGTGTCTCCACGGCCTCCAGGGTCAGGCCCTCGACGCCCGAGCCCGTCAGCTCCGGTACGTGGGTGGTGAGCTGAGGGTTCCATTCCGGCCGTACGTCCAGCGGGAGGGGACGTTCGAGCGTGACCCTCCTGCCGTGGACACCGGCGATGCGCACCGGCCACTCGTAGGGGACGTACGAGGTCAGCTTCGTCTTGTCGTCCCAGGAGTACGCCTCGGGGCCGGGCCCTCCGCCCGCCATGTGCTCCAGCAGGGTGTGGCCGGGGTCGTCGGCGAGCCGCAGGAGGACGAGGGCGCCGGGACGCAGCCCGGCGGGGCTCGTGACCGTCACCGTCCAGGAGCCCTGCCGGGCGGGGGCGACACCGGTGAGCGGCCGCCACTCGTCGCGCCGGTTGCCCGTCCATCCCTCGAACGGCCACGCCTTGGCTCGGATCGCCTCGGTGAGGGAGTTCCAACGGGCCTCGGGTGCGAGCCAGATGAGGCCACCCGCCCAGGACCAGGACGACTTGTCACCGCCGTAGCGGGAGCCGTAGACGCCGATCAGTTCGGTGAGGTTGCGCGTGGCGTACAGCCTGGTGCGGCCGCTTCCGGCGCCGCGCAGGACGACGTTCGAGTGGCCGACCCGTATGACATCGTCGATGCGGAAGGTGCCGGGCGGGATGAAGACCGTGCCACCACCGGCCCGGCCGGCAGCGGCGATGGCACGGTTGATCGCGGGAGCGGAGTCGGTGGTGCCGCCGGGCTTGGCCCCGAAAGCGCGTACGTCGAACAGGCGGGGGTGGCGGACGAAGCGCACCTGTCCGCCGCGGTAGCCGGCCCGGCCGACGTAGGGGATCTGCGGGTGGGCATAGGGGGTGCGCGTGAACTCGCGCCATAAATACGGGACTTGCCCGTGCGTGCCGGACGCGGCGGCAGCGGTTGTGCCACCCGTCGCGGCGTAGGCCGCAACGACCGCGGCGCTGCCCAGCAGGCCTCGTCTCGTGATGCCGGTGTATCCGTCTCGGCTCTCACTGCCAGGTAATTCGCTCATGTCCGCTCGCTCCTCCACAGTTATTCATGTAGATGAACAACGTTCACAGCTATGCCGGTCGTGAGCATGCCATGCCTTTCCGGGGACGGGAAAGAGACATGCAGGGCAAAGCTCGAATCAGGGCGCCCGCCAGGGGCTTGTGCATCCGATAGCTGACGGGTCGTCAACAAACCTGGTTCAAGTCCTTGACTCCTCCGATGTATTGAGGTTGCCTGCGTTCTCGCTCGACGCGGTCGGGACTTCGACGCCGTGTGCCCCCTTACGCACCCGGCCGGACCCGGCCGGCGCTTCGACGACTCCGGGTCCGGAGGACGGCCGACATGATCGGCCACCACCACCCACGCACCGGAAAGGACACCCGATGTACAGGAGATCCGTCCTACGGGCCGGGGCCGGCCTGCTGGCCGGCGGCGCCGCACTCGCCCTGCCGAAGGTCCCGCTCGCCACCGCGGCGCCGGCCGCCGACCCGACCGACGGCTGGACGCAGACCTCGTTCACGTACAGCTGGCAGAAACCCTGGAACCTCGACCTCGGTGACCGGCACAGCTACAACGACGGCGTGCACCGCATGTGGGTGTACGACACCGACGAGCCGTTCGAGGAGGACAGCTCGACCGACCCGCGTACCGAGATGCGCTGGAAGGTCGACTACAAGACGGGCAACCGCATGTGGGACGCCGACGTCTACCTCCCGTCCGGCACCGACGCCGCCTCCTTCGTCCAGATCCTGCGAGGCGTCCACCCGTCCGGCACCCCCGCCACCGACATCATGCTCAACGTCTACGACACGGGCGGCGGCACCGTGCGGCGCTACGACGGCACCGTGCTCCGGACGAACGCGTACGACAAGTGGTTCAACGTGAAGATCGCCCATCAGGCGAGCACCGGGACCGGGACCATCAAGGTCTACTTCGACGACTCCCTCATTCTCACGGTCGACGACCGGGGCCCCGCCACCCGGTACTTCAAGAACGGCGTGTACAACCACGGTTCCGGCCGCGCCGAGGCCCGCTTCCGCAACATCCGCTACTGGACGAGGTGACCCGACGTGCGCAGACGACAGGCTCTCGCCATGCTCGGCGGCACCGTCCTGGCAGGCACGGTCGGTGCGAACGGCGCGGTCGGGCAGGCGTACGCCGCCGACGAGGTGTACTTCCACAACCGCGGCAGCGTCGAGGGGTGGGACTACGCCTACGCACAGAAGGACGGCGTGATCGCCACCGTGGACTCCCCGGTGTACAAGGGCGCCCATTGTCTGGAGGCGACCCAGACGTACATCGGCGAGATGGGCGGCTACCACTCGGAGGTCATCCAGCGCGGCGCGCAGAGCGTCGGCGAGGACATGTACTACGGCCAGGCCATCCGCCTCGCCCCCGACTGGGAGTTCCATGACCAGAACGTCACCTTCCAGCAGTGGTCGCCGGAGGACCCGGAGGGCCCCTGGCTCCTGATGTTCGTCATCGGCGACGAGATCCGTTTCGGCGGCTCCGGCGGCATCAAGGGCGCCGTCGGCTCCATCACGGCCCTGCGCGGTACGTGGCTGCGCGTCGTCGCCCGCCTGAAGCTGGCCGGGAACTCCGCGGGAGCCTTCGAGGTCTGGCTCAACGGCAGGAAGACCGTCAGCATGACCGGCATCACGGTCCTGCCGTCGACCTCGCGCACCATCCGCTGGTCGAACGGCATCTACTGCACCGCGTGGCGGGACGGCACGCCCAGCGGCCCCGACGTACTGACGATCCACCACGACAACCACCGGATCGCCTCGTCGTACGCTCTCGCCGAACCGGCCAACTGGTCCTGACGGCCGCTGCCCCCGGCAACGTGCACGTTGCCGGGGGGTTCGACGCGGGCACCGGCTCAGTCCGGCAGGCCCCACGGCTTCGCGTCGCCGACGGCCGGCACTTCACGCGGAGCCAGGTCCGGGTGGGTGCCGCGTGGGAGAACGACGGCGGTGTCGTTCCGGCCGAGCTGGATCCGGACGCGGCCGGCCCCTGTCTCCCGGTAGCTCAGCCGCCGCCCGCGTTCGTCCCGCACGTCGATGGCGCCGTCGATGCCGTGCTGCAGCTGGAGCGGGGCGCCCGCCTCGCTGTGGACGCGCACCCATCGGGTCCGGCCGCTCGACCGGTCCGCGTCGACGAGGAACGCGCCCTGGGCGCGCAGCCCTTGGACCGACAGGTCGGGCCAGCGCCGTGACACGGAGGGAAAGACCCGTACGACGTCGCCGTGGCTCTGCACCGCCATGTCGAGGACCGACTGGGCCGCCGTCAGCGGGCTCTCGACGGCGAGGTTCCCGCCCTCGACGTACATGGTGTTGGCGGTCATCCACGCGTTCTTGATGAGGTTGCCGTCGGTGAAGAAGGTCAGGTGGTCGAGCGCGTCCTCAGGGCGCTCCATCAGGGAGGCCATCGAGGACGCGGCGGCGTAGCTGTAACCGGCCCACAGGCTGCGGTCCTTGACCCAGTGGTCGAAGGTCGTCCGTATGGTGTCCCGGTCGGCGGGCCGGTCCCAGCTCAGTTCGTGCAGCGGGAAGAGCCACAGCATGTGCGAGAAGTGCCGGTGGGACTCGGTGAGCGGCTTGCCGGCCCCGATGTTGACGCCGGTCGCGTCACGTGGGTAGTCCACCAGGCGCTGGAGGATCTCGCGCCAGCGTCCGGCGCGTGGATGGTCCGTACGCAGCAGGCGCAGGCAGTCGAGGAGGGTCGCGCAGCCCCAGCGGATCAGGGACAGGTCGTACGTGCAGTCGGTGGCGTCCGCCCACTCGGGCGAGCGGGTGAGCGGCAGATGCAGTTTTCCGTCGCCGCCCTCGTACAGGAAGTGGTCGTAGAAGTTCACCGCCTTGACGAGGATCGGGTAGAGGACGTCACGCACGATCGACAGGTCCATGGTGTGGCGATAGCTGAGCCAGACGTTGTGCATGGCCCAGATGAGATTGCCGTTGTTGTCGGTCTTGGTGGAGGTGCCGGGGACGCCGACGGTCTTGGCGCCGGGGCGCAGCATCCAGTCCGAGGGGTGGGCCAGGGCGTAGGTGGCGCCGTCCTGGAACTCCGGCGGGACGGACAGCGGCAGGTACTTCTCGAAGTTCTTGAAGGTGGAGGTGACGGAGTCGAGTTCGGGGTGATCGGACCCCTGGACCAGCCAGGTGGCGATCTGCACGTTGAGGTTCCACCACACGGCACTCCAGCTGCCCCCGGTCTCCGGGTACCACGGCCCCCACTCGGACATCGAGGGCCCGCCGGCCCGGGTTGCGCAGGCGGCCTTGTAGAGCTGGATCCAGTAGAAGTCCTGGATGCGTTTGTCCGGTACCGACAGCAGGCTGCGTCGGTAGAAGCGGTGCCACCAGGCGCGGTGGTCGCGCACCAGGTCGTCCGGTTCCGTGGACAGCGTGCGGGCCACTTCGGCGACGGCCAGCCTCGTCGCGCGCGACAGGTCGTCGGGGTAGCGGTAGACGATGTGCGCGGCCAGCAACCTGCCGCTGCCGACGCGCCGTTCACGCCAGGCGGTGGTCCATCCGCCGCCCGCGATCAGCGGCTGCTCGACGTAGTGGGTGGCGCCGGCGGATCCGGTCCGGGGGTCGGGGTTACCCGTGTAGTCGGCGGGCTTGTCCTTTTCACGTGGCGAAATGGCGGACAACCAGTTGAACGACCAGGCCGCGGCTTCCTCACCGGCACCGGGCCGGGTGGAGATCAAAAGCGCGGTACGGGCGTTGTGCACCAGCATCGAGAAGCGGACGCTGCCCCGGGTGGTGGTGACGACACCGCGCAGCTCGGCGTCCCAGATGTCCAGGGTCCAGTCGATGCCGGTCACCTCGCCGGCGAGGGTGAGGTCGAAATGCCCTATGGGTAACCGGGAGAACCCGTACGGAGCCCGCCACTGAGGTCGCTGGTCCTGTACCTGGCTGTGGCTGACCATGACTTTCACGGAGTTGGCCGTCGCGCCTCGGTACACCTGCAGCCCGAGCAGACCGTTGCCGAGGAAGGGGCCGTCCTTCCAGTCGCCGGGCATCCGCCGCCACCGCAAGGCGGCAGCCCTGGCCATCCGTTCGTACAGGTCCGTCGCCCCTCCCGACGACGGGGACGCCGCCCAGGCGGTGCCGGACCCGATCGACCAACCCCCCGCGGCGACCGCGGCCGCCGTGCCGATCACACCTCTTCGAGAGATCCCGTTCCCTGGCGTCGCGGTCACGTAGGTGCCTCCCATTTCCGGTTGTGAACTTCCAGGGCATAGTGCAGGCCCTTGAGGGACAGGGGAAGACCTCCGATGTATCGGAAATCAGGAAGAGAGCGTCGATCGCGACTCTGAAGGACCTCGCATCGGCTCGATGACGTTCTTCCGTAAGTGTCCGTAGAGCACTCATCGCCACCGGCAGGTCCTCGCTCAGCGAAGCTGCCGCGAAGTGACAAGTAGTTCTACGTAGTCGGGGCAAGTCGCGACCTGCTTGTCGGCGGGGTCGACCGATCCAGCCCAGGATTTCGCGCGGCGGTCGATCATGGCCTGACCTGCTGCGTTATCGCAGCGGGCGTCAGCTACGTCGGAGACTGGGCCAGTTGGTCCGTGCATCGAGCGCGAACTGTCGCGCGCAGTTGCTCCACGGTGGCGCCCCATCCGCCCTGCCACTCGTCGTCGAGGCCGTACAGCAGGCCGAGCGGGAGGTCGATGATCTCGGAGGCGTAGTCGTGGCTGATGACGATCTCCTCGACCTGCTGTACGACTGCGCGCTCATCGAGGCGACCGGTCAGGCAGTCTGCGGCGATGTTCCGGAAGACCATCGTTACGGCTTCGAGGGTGCCCGGAAGGGGGTCGACGCCCATCTCGGCCAGAACAGTGGGCAGCAGGTCAGCCAGGGCCCGGGTATCACGGCCGTTGAGTCCGGCCATCTCGCGAAGGGCTTCGCTGTCGCGGCCGTCGGTCAGCCACTGCGCCGCCCACCCCGCGAGCAGCAGCCGGCAGAAGCGACTCACCGACGCCGACCGGCGGGCCCTGTCCCCGCTGTTCTGGACCCACGTGAACCCCTGCGGTCGGTTCGAGCTGGACATGAACTCACACCTCGCCCTCGCCGCCACGGCGTCCATGGCGCCCGGCCCCCGCACCGTGCCCGAAGCGGAAGCCGCCCGATCGGCGGCGGACGGTGGGTCCGGGTCGGCATCTTGAAGACCCGCCCGCCCGGCATCGCTCCCGGTCGGCCGGATCGTTGACCGGGTGAGGCGCCGGGCCGGGGAGGTGCCCGAAGCCACCGTGCTCGCGGACGGCTCGATTCGGCTACGCGTCGCGCCTGTGCAGCAGCAGGCTGCCGACCAGCAGCGCGGCCGCGGCCCACGCCGCGACCACGCCCAGGCCGGCCCATGGGCCGATGGGCAGCTCGTGCAGATGGACGGTGGCTTGGACCGCGAGCCCGGCGGTCATGGGTGAGATCTGCTGGATGTGGCGCTGCCACTCCGGGTCGTTGACCACCCGGGTGACGACCGGGAAGACGTAGAGCAGCCCGAGCACGATCCCGATGGCGCTCGCCGCGTCCCGTACCGCCGTCGCCACGCCGAGGCCGATCAGGGCGATCAGGACGAGGTAGAGGACCGAGCCCACGGCCGCCCGCAGGGTCGGGCCGTCGGCCAGGGAGAGCGGGGCGTAGCCGTGCGCCCCGGTGAATCCGTTGCCGGGCAGGATGTAGCGGCCGGCGAGGAGGGAGACCAGGACCGCAGCCGTCCCGGAGACGAGGACGACCGTGGTGAGGATCGTCGCCTTGGCGGTGAGTATGGTGATCCGGTTTGGCACTGCCATGAGCGTGGTGCGGATCATCCCGGTGCCGTACTCGCCGCTGACGGCCAGCACCGCGAGGACGGCGATGACCGCCTGCCCGACGGTGACGCCGGTCAGGGCGAGCTTGACGGCGTCCTGGCCGCACCCCGCGTCCGGGCACTTCACAGCCTTGGCGGTGCCGCAGCCGACGGCCACGGTCAGCGCGACGGCGAGCAGAAGCAACCTGCCCATGTCCCCTGCAGTGCGCAGCTTTGTCCACTCCGCGCACAAGGCGCGGCCGAAGTCCCCTCGCCACGCGCCGTCGGCCGTGCTCGCGAGTCGTGCACCGCTCAGGAGACTCATACGTCCCTCCCACGCAGCCGCACCACGGCCAGGCCGAAGGCGAGCGCGGCGTATCCGCACAGCACGGCGAGGCCGGCCCATGGCGCCAGCGGGTAGTAGCCGGTCGACGGCTCGTACACGCTGAGCACCTGCGCGTACTGCGGCAGGGTCTGCTGGATGGCGAAGCCCGCAGCCGGGGTCACCCGCAGCAGCCACTCCGAGACGCCCGGGGGCAGTACGCCGGAAGTGGCAAGCAGGAAGGGCAGCACGATCGATGCGATGACCAGGGCGACCGCCGTGCCGCTGCGCCGCAGCAGGGCACCGACGCCGAGAGCGAGCACGGTGGCGGCTGCGCAGAGCAGGCCGGTTCCGACCATGACGCGCACTTCGGTCGCCGACGTGACGGGGAAGACATGGAAGCCCCTGCCGCGCGCGCTGCGTTCCCCGATGGGATCGGTGATCGCGGCGGCCAGCAGGCCGATGGCGAACGCGACGCCCCCGGCCACCAATGCCTTGGCGTCAAGCACCCAGCTCCGCAGGGGAGTTGCCGCCACGGTCGTGCGCAGCAGACCACGCCGATACTCGCCGGTGATGAACACCGTGCCCACGGCGATCACCACGATCAGCCCGGCGAAGGTACCGACGAGGAAGTTCTCGACGGAGAAGCCGACGCCCATGACGGGCCCGCCGACGACCGGTGCGATGTCACCGGCCCCGGTCACGGTGAACCCGCCGCCGTCGGTCTGCGTGAAGCCGCCCTTGGTGGTGTTCGTGTAGCTGCCGGAAGTGCCCGCGTCGCCGCCCACCTGTGTGCCGCTCCACACACTCTGGGACCAGCCACCGGTGAGGCCGGGACGGCCGAAGGTGCCGGTGGCCACGGCGGGGCCGAAGCCCGTGCCCGCCGCGGTGTCCTGCTTCGCCTCCGGTGACGTGGCGAAGAGCCCGGCCTGCACGGTGCGCGCAAGCCCAAGCAGCTTCGCATGGCCGACCTTGGTCCAGTGGGAGCCGTCGGTAGAGGCGTAACCGGTGAGGCTGTCACCGGAGCGAACCAGCCGCAGCCAGCGCGGGGACCCCTGGGTGACCTTGCCGGAAGGGCCCGCCGTGTCGTGCGTGTAGTCGTACTGCATGCGCACGCCGTGACCGCCGGTGGCCATGACCGCCGCGTACGGGGATCCCTGGGTGAGGCTTTCCTTCACGATGATCCCTGCCTTCGCCCAGGGCTGGGCGCCCTGGGCCGTCTTGCCGATCCCGGTGTCGGCCACACCGGTCAGGGACCGCAGGGGAACGGTGAGGGCGCCGTCGCCGGTGAGCGTCCTGTGGACGAAGTAGAAGTTGTCGTTGACGGCCTCGCCGCCGGGGCCCTTCGGATACGAGGCGGAGTCGGCGCCGCGACCGCCGGGGGCGGGGGCGGGGGCGGCCGTGCCGAGCAGGCCGACCACGATCGTCACCACGAGCGCCCCCGCCATGGCGAGGACCCAGCCGCGCACCGTACGGAACTTTGTCCACTCGGCGTGCAGCGTTCTGAAGAACCCGCTCCGCCCAGCGCGTCTCGTGGCCGGGGGGCGAGAGGTGAGGGTGGCGGTCATCGCGTGGGCTCCCCCGCCGGGATGCCCCGGTACTCCACCGCGTGCCGGGTGAGCTGCATGTACGCCTCTTCGAGCGTCGCCCGGTGCGCGGACACCTGGGAGAACGGCACCCCGTTCCGGGCGAGCAGGGCCACGATCTCCTCGTCGGGCAGGCCCGTGACGCCGAGGGTGTCGTGGCCGGTGGCGAGAACGGTGGCGTCCGCGCCGTGCAGGACTTGGGCGGCGCGCGCAGGCGCGGAGGTACGCAGGGTGACCCGGCCGCCGGACGCCTCGGCGAGCAACTCGGACACGCTGGTGTCCGCGACGACCCGGCCGCGACCGATCACCACGAGATGGTCCGCGGTGTCTTCGAGTTCGCTCATCAGGTGACTGGAGACCAGGACGGCGCGGCCCTGCCGGGCCAGCGACGACAGGAAGCCGCGCATCCACACGATGCCGTCGGGATCGAGGCCGTTGAACGGCTCGTCCAACATGACCACCGGCGGGTCACCGAGCAGCGCCGCCGCGATCCCCAGGCGCTGGCGCATGCCCAGCGAGAAGCCGCCGGCCCTGCGCCGGGCCGCCGTGCCCAGGCCGGCCTGTTCGATGACCTCGTCCACCCGCCGAGGCGGCACGCCCTGTGAGTGGGCCAGCCACAGCAGGTGGTTACGGGCGGTGCGGCTCGGCTGCAGCGCGGAGGCGTCGAGCAGTGCCCCCAGATGTCGAAGCGGGCGACGCAGGGTGCGGTACGGCACCCCGCCGACCAGGGCCTTTCCCTCAGCTGCGTCAAGGCCCAGGATCACGCGCATGGTGGTGGACTTGCCCGCGCCGTTCGGACCGACGAAGCCGGTCACCCGTCCGGGCCGCACGGTGAACGTCATCCCGTCCAGAGCCAGCCGTGGCCCGAAGCGTTTACGCAGACCGATGACCTCGATCGTCGCCTTCGTACTCTCATCGCTCATGGGCGACACCCTGCGACGGAGCGCGTTACAGGGGCCGAACAGCCACTGTCATCTCGCTGTTAGGCGCCTCGGCTTAGCCTGGCCCGGTACGTGTCATGGTGCGGTGGCGAGAGGGGAGCATGCGGATGAAATGGGGTCCGCCCCGACGGCTCGCGGGCCTGGCTGCCCGGCTCGGCCTGCGCCGTGGCACTGCCCGCACCCGCTTCACCGCTTTGTACGTGACTCTGTTCCTGCTGTCGGGAACGGCGCTGCTCGCCATCGCGGCCCTGGTGGCGTCCGGCGGATCGCGCTCCAGCCAGTCCGCCCCCGATGGTGGCACCGATCAGCGAGCCACGGCGGCACAGGCCCAGGGCCGCATCGACGATCTGGAGCAGCAGCTGGCCCAGGCGCACGACACCCAGTCCCGGCAGATCCTGCTCGGCTCCGCCATCGCCCTCGGCGTCATGGCGGTGATCTCGGTCGGCCTCGGCTGGTTCGTCGCCGGCCGGGTGCTGCGCCCGCTGCGCGTGATGACAGCGGCCACCCGCCGGATCACCGCCGACAGCCTGCACGAACGCCTGGCCATCGGCGGCCCCGGCGACGAGGTGAAGGACCTCGCCGACACCATCGACGACCTCCTCGGCCGCCTGGAGGGCTCCTTCGACGCCCAGCGCCTCTTCGTCGCCAACGCCTCCCACGAGCTGCGCACCCCGCTCACCACGATGCGGGCCTCCCTGGACGTGGCCCTCGCCAAGCCGGGCCCAGTGCCCGAGACCACGGCCACGCTGGCCGCCCGATTGCGCGCCGAACTCGACCAGGTGGACCGGCTGCTGGAGAGTTTCCTCGTCCTGGCTCGCACCCAGCACGGCGAGTTCACCGACTCGGCGCGCCTCGCCCTCGGCCAACTCGCGCTGACCGCCCTGACCGGACGGGCAAAGGACATTGCGGCCAAGGGCCTGACCGTGCGTGAAACCCGGATCGACGACTCCGCGTGGGTGTGGGGCAGCCAGACGCTGCTGCGCCGCGCGGTCGACAACGTGGTCGACAACGCGATCGCGCACAACGACCCCGAGGGCTGGATCAGTATCGCGGTACGGGCCGAAGGAGACGGCGCAGGCGCAGTGTCCCTCGTCGTCGAGTCCAGCGGCCCGGTCCTCGACCAGCGGCGGGTGTCGGACCTCGCGCAGCCCTTCCGCCGCCTTGGCGCCGACAGGACCGGCATCGGCCAGGGAAGCGGCCTCGGCCTCTCCATCGTCGCGGCGGTCACTCAGGCCCACCATGGCACCCTGGACCTGCGCGCCCGCCCCGACGGCGGCCTGCGCGTCACCATCACCCTCCCCCGTACGGACGGCAGGGCGACGGCGGAAGCCCCCGACACAGAGACGAGCGTGGCGCGTTGAGAGTCCTGGTGGTCGAGGACGCCCGCCCCCTCGCCGAAGTCATTGCCGAGGGACTGCGCGACCAGGGCATGGCCGTGGACGTGGCCCACGACGGGCTCGACGCCGCGGCCAAACTGGACGTCAACGCGTACGACGTCGTCGTGCTCGACCGCGACCTGCCAGGCATCCACGGCGACACCCTCTGCCAGATGATCACCGAGCGGGACGGCCGCGTGATGGTCCTGATGCTGACCGCCGCGGACTCACCCGGCGACCGCGTCAGCGGCCTGACCCTGGGCGCCGACGACTACCTCGCCAAGCCTTTCCACTTTCCCGAACTCATCCTGCGCATCCGCGCCCTGGCCCGCCGCCGGCCCGCCGCCCGTTCCCGCACCCTGAGCACGGCGGGCATCGAACTCGACCCGATGCGCCGCACCGCCAGCCGCGACGGCCACCAACTCGACCTCTCCGTCAAGGAATTCGCGGTACTCGAAGCCCTCCTGAACGCGAGCCCCGCCTTCCTCAGCACGGAGAACCTCCTCGAACAGGTCTGGGACGAACACGCCGACCCGTTCACCAACACCGTCACGGTGACCGTCAGCCGCCTGCGCCGCAAACTCGGCGCTCCCCCGGTCATCGCCACCACACCCGGCGTGGGGTATCGGATCATCGACCCAGCCGTCCCACCAGACTGAGCAGCCGCCAGGGGCCGGCGGCCCGCGAGCGGAGGCGGTGCTCAGTGCCCCCCGAGTCCAGTCATCGAGGTGGAGAAGATCCGCCACCGTGCCTACGTGCTGGAGAAGCGGGGCTGGCTGGTGCGGGCGGAGGACGGACGGTTCATGCCTGCGCCCGGGGCAGTCGGCCGGGGCGTTTCTCCGGCCGGCTCAGCATGCGCTCCAGGACCCACCTGCGGGCCAGTACGACAAAATCCGCGTTGCCCGTCGGAGCGGCGCACGACCTCGATCCGCACTCCGTGGCGGGCGAACGCCTTCGCCCGCGCCGGCCCCTGGTAGGCGCTGTCGACCCACACCAGTTTCAGCAGCCGGCCCGGCTGGTCCATGAACGTCTCCAGCAGCGCGGGGGCGGTCTTGGAGTCGTGCACATCGGCCGTGGTCACGGTCAGGATGTGACGCTTGCGCCCGTCACGTGACTTGCCGCCGTCGTATCCGCGACTGTCCTCGCCCACGGTCTCGGAGGCGTCCACCGACTGACTGTCGATGATTGCCGCACTGGGCTGCCCGTGACCGGCGAGCAGCAGGCGAGGATCCGCGCGCCAGCTCTCTTGCCGCATCTGCGCGGTCCGCTGAACAGGTCACGTGATCGCCCCGGTTGGTCCGCGACGCCTGCTGCCGCGTCGCGACATGCGCCTGCCAGTGGCCTCGGCGAACGACTCCGGCCAACGGCGGTGGTGCGGCGCGAGAGACGACACACGTACGTGCACCCGCGGTCGCTCACCGCCACGGCTTCGGCCAATCAGCCACAGCTTCAGGCCAAAGAAATCTGAACGTTCCCGCACAGCCTTCCCACGGAAAACAAACACCTCTCACCATGTACTTGAATACTAAACAAGCACAGCTGTCGCTCACGCCCCCCACCACACTCGACAACTCCTACGCCCCCCACGCAAAGGGACACTCAATGCCCCTCTTCTTCCTTCGCCACGGCGAGTCCCAGGCGAACGAACAGAACCGGTTCGCCGGGCGCCTGGACACCCCGCTCACCGCCCTCGGCAGCCGCCAGGCCGACCAGGCAGCCGAGCGGGTCGCCGCGCTCGCCGCGAGCGGCGTACGCATCGACGAAGTGCACATGTCCACGCTCCAACGCGCCCGCCAGACCGCGTGGACCGTCATCGACCGGCTCCCACAACCTCCGGACCGGATCACCGTCGACGAAGCACTGACCGAGCGCGACTTCGGCGTCTACAGCGGCCGCAACAAGAGCCTGGTGAAGAAGACGATCGGCTTCGCCGGCTACACCGAGGCCTTCCATTCCCCGACCGGCCGCCCGCCAGGCGGCGAGAGCTGGCGGGAGATGTACGACCGGGTCGCCGCGTACTACGAGGACGTCCTGTTGCCCGCCTCCAGCGCGGGACGCACTGTTCTGGTCGTCGCCCACAAGTATGTCGTCGAGATGTTCGCCCTGGTCGTCGCGGAAGCGCGCCCGGACACGTACCGCGACTTCAAGATCCCCAACGCGCGCCCGCTCTCCGAGCAGGACCTGCGCCGCGCGGTTGCCGCCCCCGCCGCGGCAGGGCTCGTCAACGACCTGGGCGAGATCGTGGAGATCCGCCTCCCCCTGCTGGTGGCCACGGCCGCCGCGATGGGCGTGGCGGTCCAGCTCGCGCTCGGCATCCAGGTCCCGGCCACAGTCTTCACCACCGCCCTCACCGCCCTCCTGGCCGTCGGCTCCTTCTTCGCCATGCTGCGCGTGGACCCGCCCACTCTGCGCCGCCCCCTGAGCAGCCTCCGCGCCGCCTGGCCTCTACTGCTCCCCCGTCTCGCACTGGGCCTGTTCCTCATCTGGGCCGGGCACTCGCTCCCGTTGGAATTAGCAGGTTTGTTTCTGCTCCTCCCACCCGCCCTGATAGCCCCGACCCTCTCACTGCTCTGGGGAGGCGACTACTTCTTCGCCGTACGCCACACAGTGGCCGCCTCGCTCGCCCTCCCCGCGCTCCTGCTCACCGGCCTTGCCCTCCCCCTCTCCCTCCCAGGCACCGCACCGGCCCTCACCCTGGGCAGGCTCGAACCGGCCCTCCTCGCCTACGCGGCCGTCCTGCTCGCCGCCCTTGTACTGCCCGGGGTGGGAGCGCAGGCCCTGCGCCGGCGCGACCCGATCCGGGCGGGCGCCCTCAGCACCAACTGGAACTGGCTCGGCGGCCTGGCCCTGGTCCCCGTGGCCGGCCTCGCCACCTTCGCCCTCACCCCGCCGACCGGTCTGACCTCCCACACGGCCATCCGACTCCTGCTGGTGATGTCCGCCGCAGCGGCGGCCCTGACCGCCCAGCGCCTCCTGACGACGCTGTTCCTGCACCTGCGCCCCCACGGCACCGGCCTCGGCCGGGACCTCTACATCACACAGAACACTCCGAACGTCTTCCTGTGGTTGGCGATGACCGCCGTCCTGGCCCCCACCACGGGCCACCGCCCCTCGGTGATCGGCCTCGGCGTCGCACTCGTCTTCTTCTTCGCGGTCTACACCGACGAACGGATCTTCCTTCACGCCCACCGCCACGACCTGACCCCGAGCGTCCCCGAAGCCTCCGAAACGCGGCAGACCCGCACCATCCCGGGCCTGTTGACACCGGGCAAGTGATCGGAGACCTCGAAATAGAGCACTGAGTCGCCATCCGATTATCGATCATGGGGCCGGGCTGGTCGAACAGGGTTCCTGATCGGGTGATCGGGTGATCGCGTGAGGTCGGCGCATGGAAGCAGACACCTCACGATGCCAACGTGCCAAGCTGCGGCAGGGAGTTCGGCGGGGAACGCTGTGTCCCCGTCGAACAGCTTGCGGTGCTGGAGACAGTGGTAGAGCTGGCCGATCATGCGGTTGAAGAGGTTGCGCTGGGCGGCCGCGTGCCAGTCGCCGTGCTCGCGTCGTCGCCCCCGACAGGGACAAACGGGCCCGGCGCGAGACGCGCCGCCGCCAGTCCTCCCGCCGCATCGCCGTCGAGCACGCCACCGCCGATATGCGCCAGTGGCGGCCACTGCAGCGCTGCACCGGACGCCGCGAAGACTACGCCGAGGCACACCGCGCGATCGCGGGATTGGTCTCCGACCGCGCCGCCCGACGGCCCACCCGACCCGTGCACAGCACCGAACTGGTACTCGCTCGACGGACCGCCTGCTGAATCACCCACCAGCCGAACCGCCAGGAGAGCACGCCCCAACCTCCATCGCCGACCGGGTCGTTACTGCCTCGAAGGGGGATCAGTCGCGTTTCGTCCATGCTTGCGAGCGTTTCACCAATGAGGGTTGTTCGCATCCTGGGCCATGGCCCGACGGGGCCCCGACCAGTACGGTGACCTGCACCGTAAGGCTGAGGAACGTCGAGGAACGCTCGGCCGGGGCTCTGTCAGCCCGTTCCTGAGCCGCCCTGGTGCACCTGTACGGTGGGTTCGACGCCGCGGGCGTCGACAACCTCGCGCCACGCGTCCAAGCCCGCCTGGAAGGCGACGATTCCGGCCTCCGGGAGGGCGATCTCGATCGCTTCGAGGATCTCCTGCGAGGTGACACCGAGGTCCAGGGCTACCCGGATGTGGCTCTGGATGTGTCCTTTGCCCGCTCTCATCACGGTCAGGCTCAGGATGAAGAGCAGTTCCTTGGTACGAGGGTCCAGGGCGCGAGGAGCGAGATAGGCGGCCCGCACCAGGGCGTTGGTCGCCTGCAGCACCTCGAAGTCGTGCTGGGCCATGATCTTGTGGTAGTCGAGAACGTACCCGCGTTCTCGGGCCATCGCGTCGATGTATTCCTGCGCGTTGTTCGGCATCTGGGCGTCGGTGGACATTGTTCTCCTGGGCGCGAGTGCTGTTCAGTCGCCGCTTCCGCTCCGCGGCGCAGGTGTTCAGGACTGCAGGGCGGGCGTGAGGATCCTGTTGGACTGACGCACCAGCAGGTCTCTCACCTGGGCGCGGAATGCCGCGAAGTCGGGGGCGGCGGCGAGCTCGGCCCGCCTCTTGACCCGGTCGTCCAGCCCTTCGTAGCCCCACAGGTAGACCAGCGTGTTCAGCTCCCCCACCTCGGTGACGTAGAAGCCGAGCAGGTTCCCGAGGATGCGCACCTGAGGTTCGCGGCCGTACTCGTCCCACAGCCGGGCGTACTTCGCAGCCGCCCCGGGTCTGACCAGATAGTTGCGTTCCTCGATGATCACGACGCACCCCCGTCGGCCAGGACGGCGGCCGGGCGGGGCGGCTTCTCGTCGTGCGCGTCCGGCCTCCGCCGGGGGGACAGCAGCCGCTCGAAGTCGACGCTGATGCCCGGGAGTTCCGCGGTGTCGGCCATGGCCGCCACATAGCGGTCGGGACGGATCACGGCCACGGTGCCCAACTGAGCGGCGAACCATTTCCGCAAGGCGCCGTCGAGGTCCTCCAGGACGACCGAATCAGTGACTGAGCGGAGGCGCTCGGCGCGCGAACGCCCTGAACGGGACTCGACGATGGTGACGTAGCGGGTGCCGATCCTGTCCCAGAAGGCACGGGACTCGGGGTCCAGGTGCACCAGGGGGTCGGTTCCGTAACCGACGAGGGTGAACCACTCACCGAGCATGTCGTCGAGCAACACCGACCGCCCGTCCGCCGTCTCCACGTTCGGCTGGACGATCATCCGGCCGACAGCCGAGTCCTTGGCCACGGGCCGCCGGCTGTGCAGTACAACGCCCTCCGTGTAACGGGGCATCGGCTTGAATCGCATCTCCAGAAGCCAGTCGCGCACCTGTGGCGCCACCGTGAGACCGCGGAGCAGAACGTCGCGGGTGCGTGCCGCCCAGGTGCTGGTCGACGAGAGCACGCGGCCAAGGGTGTCCGACAGTCCGACCATCGCCTTGGCGTGCTCGCGTCGCTCGGTGTCGTACGTGGACAGGATCCGCGGGTGCGCCCGGCCCGTCACCACGGCGGCGAGCTTCCAGGCGACGTTGGTGGCGTCCCGGATTCCGGTGTTCATGCCCTGACCGGCCCACGGGGGCATCAGATGGGCGGCGTCGCCCACCAGGCAGATCCGGCCGTCGAGGAAGCGGGCGGCGACGCGCGAGTGGTGGGTGTAGACGCGGGCCCGGACGATGTTGAGCGCCGTCGGGTCGGGCACGTGGCCGGTGAGCAGCTCATGTACCTTCTCGGGCTGGAGCATCGCCTCGGCGTCCTCGCCGGGGAAGAGCATGAACTCCCAGCGCCGGTAGTTGTAGGGCAGGTCCACGCAGACGTACGGCCGTTTCGGATCACAGTGCAACCCGGTGTAGGGGGCGTCGAGCGGATCGTTGTCGCACTCGACCACCACCCACTTGCGTGGATGGGTGTCCCCGACCAGGGGGATCCCCAGGTGGGTGCGGATCGTGCTGCGGCCGCCGTCCGCGGCGACCACGTACTGGGCACGCACCAGCACCTTCTCACCGGCGGGACCTCTCACATGGAGGCGCACCTCGGTGCCGTCCTGCTCCAGCCGGACGAGTTCATGGCCCAGCATCGGCCTGATCCGCGGGTAGCGTTCCAGGCCCGTGCGCAGCGTGGCCTCGGCCAGCTGCTGCATGAAGATGTTCCGGCGGGGCCAGCCGTATTCGTTGGTGGTGGGCCGGATGTCGGCGAAGCACCGGCCGTCCGCTGCGAACATCTTGAGCGGGACGTTGCGGACCGCGTCGGCGAGCATCTCCTCCGCGAGCCCGATGCCCTGGAAGCTGCGTACGCATTCGTCGTCCATGCCGACGGCGCGGGGGTAATCGATGATCTCGGTGCTGCGGTCGATGAGCAGGGCCTGTACCCCGTACAGGCCAAGGTAGTTGGCGACCGTGGCGCCGCAGGGTCCGGCACCGACGACGGCCACCTCGGTACGGATCTCGGTGGGCTCGCTCATGGGTTGACCTCCGGATCGGTCAGGAACTGTGCGATCTGGTGGTGGAACAGATCCGGGGCGTCGTCGTGGACGTAGTGGCCCGCGCCGGGAATCTCCACCGCCCGCACCCGTGGGTTGAGCCCGGCCATGGCCTCGGCGGTGGCCGCGGGCAGGAAGTCGGACGCACCGCCGCGGATGACCAGGGTCGGGCAGCGCAGCCCGTCGACGTGGGGCCACAGGTCCACCTGGCGGGCAGGATCGGAATTCAGGCGGGCCTTCGCGATACCCGGCATGTCGAACTTCCATAGCCATCGACCGCAGGTCCCCGGTCGCAGCGTGTTGTTGAGCCGGGACTCCAGAGCCGCCTCGGAGATGCCGGGACGGAGCGTGCGCCAGTAGGCACGAGCGGCTTCGAAGTGAGGGAACTCCGCAGGTGTGTCGCCCATTTCGCGCTTGATGCGCTCGGCTCCCTCCCCGGAGAGCGATGAACCGGGGCCGATGTCCTCGACGATCAGCGCGGTGACCCGCCCGGGGTGGCGGGCCGCGTAGACGTAGGAAGTGGTACCGCCCATCGAGTGGCCGAGCAGGATGAAGCGCTCCAGGCCGAGTCGGTCGGCGAACTGCTCCAGATCGCTGACGTACGCGGAGGTGTAGTACTCGCCCTGCGGGTCCCAGTCGCTGTCCCCCCGGCCGCGGGCGTCCACGGCGAGGATGCGGTGGCTGCCGGCGAGGCGGGCGGCCAGCGGGGCGAAGGTGCGGGCGTAGCTGCGCAGGCCGTGCAGCATGACGATGACGGGACGGCCGGGCTCGCCCCACTCGACGTAGTGGGCGCGCAGGCCGTTCAGCGTGATGAAGCGGTCCTTGCCGGTTGCGTCGGCGTCGGCGGCCGACGGGCCGTTGCCCGTCGCCTCGCCCCGGCCGTGGGCGCCGCTGTCCATCTCAGTGCAGCCCGTCCTGTCCCTGGATCTCGTCGGCCTTGATGCCGCCGAGTCGCGCGTGCAACCGCCCGCGGGTGGCGACGGCGAAGATGACGACGACCTCGTTCGGACCGGGTGTGTCGGTGAAGCCGACCGTGACGGTGTCGTAGTGGGAGCGGACGTAGAGGGCGTCCTTGTGGGCCAGCGGCACGTCGATCACGGTCCCGGGCGCGCCGCGCTTGCCGGTCGAGGGCACCCACGACTTCCCGCCGCCGACGGACTCGCGAACCGGGTCGGCGAAGACGGCGGTCAGAAAGGCGTTGCCGTGTTCGTACTCGCCGTTGACGCCGACCAGGCACGCCTTGCCGTAGCTCTCGACGGCCAGGCCGCCCGCGGCCTCGGTGATACGGCGGCCGAACTCCTCGCCCAGCTTGGGGGAATCGGCGACGATGTCGTCCAGGTTCTCGCTGAACCGGCCGGCGTAGGGGTTGTGGACGGCGGCGGCGATGACGATCTTGCGCACCGGCTCGCCGTCGGCGTGGGCTCCGGTCTCGTTGGCGAGGGTCTCCTCGACCTGAGTGAACCACTTGCGGATGTGGTAACCGGCGAAGTTCGGCTGGGGCACGGCGTTCTCCATGCTGTGGGAAGTGGGGCGGGGGTGTTCAGCTGTGGAGGGGCTCGACCTCGAACGGATCGCTGGGGGCGCCGTAGAGGCCGAGGATGCGCTTGCCCTCCTCGTCGTCGGTGACGGTCTCGTGGAAGAACTCGAAGCGGTTGCCGTCCGGGTCGGTGAAGTACAGCCCGAAGCCCACCTTGTGGTCCGTGGTCTTCACCACGGGCACGCCCTTGGCCAGCAGCATTCCGTACAGCCGCCGCCATTCGTCCAGGCTGCCGTCGACCTCCAGGCCGTAGTGCTGCAGGCCGATGCCGCTCATCGCCGCGCCTTCCTCGGCACGGATGAGGGCGATGTCGTGGTGCTTCTTGCCGAAGGACAGGAACACCCACTGCGGGCCCCGCGCGGTGACCTCCATGCCGAGCACGTCCTCGTACCAGGGGGCGGATGCCTCGGGGTCGCGGACGAACAGCGACAGGTGCGTGCGCACCACCCTCGGCTTGAGGTCGTGCACGCTCTCGTCGCGGATCGGTGTCGGCTGCTGGTGTTCTTCCAGCGCGCGTTCGTCGGGGTCGATACCGGTCTGCGTGGAGTCGTCGATGCTGCGGTTCATCAGTGTCCCTCCGGGGTTGCGGCGATGGCCGGGGTCCAGGCCACGTCGGTGATCTCGCTGAACTCGCGCCACTCCTTGACCCACGTACGTCCGGCGTCGGTGGAGCGGAACAGATGGCCGTACTTGGTACCGGCGAACGCGACCCGCGCGTCGGCGGGGTGCACGCCGAAGGCCCAGACGGTGGAGTTGGCCGGCATGTCGAGCGAGGCTTCCTGCCAGGTCTGCGCGAGGTCGGTGGAGCGGAAGATCCTCGTCAGGGTCCCCGGCGTGGCGTCCCCGATGCCCAGCAGCAGTTCGTTGGTTCCCGGTATCTGCTTGACCAGGCGGGTGTAGTAGATGCCCCATTCCTTGCGGGTGTCCGTGCGGGTCCAGGTCCTGCCGTCGTCCTGGCTCACGAACAGGGCGTTGACGACGACGCACACGACAGTCTTCGGCGGGCCTTCCAGAACCAGGACACAGTGGATGTCGGAGTTGGTGACCCCATCGGGCAGGGTCGCGGGTGTGCCGTCGACGCGGTCCCAGGTGTCGCCCCGGTCGCGGCTGCGCCAGAGCCCGCCCTCCTCGATGCCGAACCACAGGTTCTTGGGGTCGTACCGGTCGACGGTCGCGGTGAGAACGCGTGGCTTGCTGACTCCCGCGCAGAACTCGGGGATCTGCGGGGGCAACCGGTCCCAGTGGGCGCCACCGTCGGCCGTACGGAAGACCGCGGCTCGCGAGGGCGCCCCGGTGCCGGCGATCATGAAGTCCGCGTCGTTCGGGTCGATCGCCAGTGACCAGATGGTCCGGTCGTTCAGGGGCGAGTCGACGCGGTGCCAGGTGACACCGGCATCGTCGCTGCGGACGAGGCCCACATCGGCTCCGGCGTAGACCACGTTCGGCTGCTCGGGGTGCACGGCGAGGCAGCGCACGACGGCGTCGAATTCGAGGGCCTGCCCAAGGCCGACCCGGTACCAGGTCGCGCCGTCGTCGGAGCTGCGCAGCACGCCCTGGCCTGCGGTGGCGACGAGAATGGTTCCTTGCATGAGCGGACTCCTGTCTGGTCAGAGCTGGTCAGAGGAAGATGCCGCGGGTGAGACCGCCGTCGATGCCCAGCGACTCACCGGTGATCGCCGCCGCTCGCGGCGAGGCGAGGAAGCAGATGCTCTGGGCCACCTCCTGCGCCTCCAGCACACGGCGGATGGGGGTGCGGGCGGCGAAGTCGGCCTCGACCTCGGCCGCCGTGATGCCGCGCTTGGCGGCCTCTTTCTCGTACAGCTCGTGAATGTGTTCGGTCTCCACCACGCCGGGGTGCACGGTGTTCACGGTGATGCCGTACGGTCCGAGCTGGTCGGACAGGGCCTTGGCCATGTGGACGACGGCAAGGTTGCGCATGCCGGACAGCGCGTGGCTGGAACGTCCCGTCAGCCCGCCGATGTTGATGATCCGGCCGAAGCCGTTCTCCTTCATGTACGGGGTGGCGGCCTGGGCACAGCGGAAGTAGCCGACGACCTTCGTGTCGATGTCGGCGAGCAGCAGCTCGGGGTCCGCGTCCTCGACGCCGTTGCGCACCAGACCGGACGGGGCGGCCGCACCGTTGACGAGGATGTCGACGCGGCCGAGTTCGTCGGCGGCCGCGCGCACCATGTCGCGTACGGACCGGGTGTCGGTGGTGTCCGAACTGATCGGGACCACCCGGCGGCCGGTCTCGGCTGCTATCTCCTTTGCGGTCGCCTCCAGGGCGGGCAGCCGGCGCGCGGTGATCACCACGTCGGCGCCTTCCCTGGCCAGCTCGCGGGTGACGGCTTTGCCGATGCCGAGGCTCCCGCCGGTGACGATGGCGACTCTGCCGGTCAGTTCAAGATCCATCGATCGCTCCGAAGTGATGCGGTGTCAGTCGAGGTTGACCCAGACGCTCTTGACCTCGGTGTAGAGATCGAGCACCTTGCGGCCCATTTCGCGGCCCCAGCCGGACTGCTTGAAGCCGCCGAAGGGGGAGGCCGGATCGGTCACGTTGAAGCAGTTGATCCAGACGGTGCCCGCCTGCAGGTCGTCGGCGATCCGGTGGGCGTGTCCGAGGTCGGAGGTCCAGATTCCGGCCGACAGCCCGAAGGGGGTGTCGTTGGCCTTGGCGACGAGGTCGTCCACGTCGCTCCAGCGCAACGCGGCCAGCACCGGCCCGAAGATCTCCTCCTGCACGATCCGCATGCCCTGGCCGGCCTCGGCGAAGACCGTCGGTTCGAGGAAATAGCCTCCGTCGTAGGGCGACGCCAGTTCGGGTCGCCGGCCTCCCGTGGCCAGGCGGGCGCCTTGCTGCCGGCCGGATTCGATGTAGGAGGAGACCCTGTCGTGGTGCCGGGCGGAGACCAGGGGGCCCATTTCGGTGGCCGGATCGCTGCCCGGCCCGATCACGATCTTGTGGGCCTGCTCGGCGACGGCGTCCACCACGTCGTCGTAGATCGCGTCGTGGACGTACAGCCGGGATCCGGCGGTGCACACCTGGCCCTGATTGAAGAAGATGGCCTGGGCGGCGGCCTCCGCGACGCTCTGCGGGTCCGCGTCGGGCAGCACGATGTTGGGTGACTTGCCGCCGAGTTCGAGCGAGACCTTCTTCAGGTTTCCGGCGGCGGCCCGGACGATGGCCCGGCCGGTCTCCGTCGAGCCGGTGAAAGCGATCTTGTCGACGTCGTCATGTGCGGCCAGGGCGGCGCCCGCGGTGGCGCCGCCGGTGACCACGTTGACCACACCGTCGGGCAGGCCCGACTCGGTCAGGATCTCGGCCAGCCGGAGCGTGGACAGCGGAGTCTCCCCGGCCGGCTTCAGCACGACGGTGCAGCCCATGGCCAGTGCGGGGGCCAGCTTCCAGCAGGCCATCGACATGGGGAAGTTCCACGGAACGATGAGGCCGACCACACCGACCGGCTGGTGGGTGGTGTAGTTCAGCACCCGCATTCCGCCGCGGGGGGACACCGGGATCGTGCTGCCCTCCAGCTTGCTCGGCCAGCCCGCGAAGTAGCGGAACAGCTTGACGCTGGTTCCGACGTCGACGGCACGGGCCACGGAGACGGGCTTTCCGTTGTCACGGGATTCGAGCAGGGCCAGTTCGTCGGCGTTGGCCTCGATGAGGTCGGCGATCCGGTGCAGCAGCAGGCCCCGGTCCATCGGGCTCATGCGCCGCCAGCGAGAATCCTGGAAGGCACGCCGCGCGGCGGCGACGGCGCGGTCGATGTCGGCGCCATCACCGTCGGAGACCTTGGTGAGTACCGTGCCGGTCGCCGGGTCGAGGGTGTCGAAGGTCCGGCCGGAGACGGCCGGCACCCACGCTCCGCCGACGAGCATCGTGCGCGCAGCGGACAGGTACCGCTGTACCTTCCTTTGGGCTTCCGTCAGATGGGCTTCGGTCAGATCGGTTCCGGGTGCTGGGGGCGGAGCAGTGTCGTGCACGGGGATTCCTCTCACAGGACCATCTCGATGAGCCGGGGGCCGCCGTCGGCCAGTGCCCGCCGCAGCGCGCGGGCCAGTTCGTCGCCCGTCTGCGCCCGTGCGGCCGGGACGCCGTAGCCACGGGCAAGCCCCATCCAGTCCAGTGCCGGGTCGTCGAGGCTGGTCAGAGCTGTGGATGCGGGGCCGGCGACGCTCGCGCCATGGCGGGTCAGCTCGGTCTGCAGGATGTTGTACTTGCGGTTGGAAGCGATCAGCGTGACGACGGACGTCTGCTCTCGGGCCATCGTCCACAGGGCTTGGACGGTGTACTGGGCGCTGCCGTCGGACTGCAGGGCGACGACCTGACGCTCGGGCGCGGCGATCGCCGCGCCGAGTGCGGCGGGCAGTCCCTGGCCGATCGCTCCTCCGGTGTTGGTCAGTGTGGTGTGGCGCAGAGCGTTCACCGAAGCCGTGAAGAAGGGGTAGCCGCAGGTGCCGCCCTCGACGGAGACGATGGCCTGCTCCGGCAGGAGAGCGGAGACGATCCGGCCGATCGTCCCGGGGGTCAGCGGGCCCTTTGGCAGATGAGTGCCGTCGGGCACGGCCGCCCGGCCCTGGGTGACCAAGGGCGCTCCGAGCGCGTCCGCCAGGTCCTCCAGCGCCTGTACGGCGTTGTCGCCCGGGGCCGCGAGCACCTCAACCGATCCGGGCGGGGCCAGCAGGCTGGGAATCCCCTCGTAGCCGAAGTAGGAGACGGGTTCCACGGCGCCGGCCAGGATGACCGTCCCCGCACCGGCCAGAGCCTGTATCGCCGCTTCGGGAAAGTACGGCAGTCGGTCCAGGTCGGGCAGGCCGCCGCCGCGTTCGGCGGTCGCGGGGAACGTCTCGCTGTAGAGCGTGGCCCCGGTCACGGCGGCGATCCGTTCCGCGGCGCGCTGTCCGTGTTCCGTCAGAGCTCCCGCACCGAGCAGGAGCACGGCTGGTGAACCGCCGCGCAGGCGCTTGGCCAGCCTCGCCACCGCGTCTGCGTCGACACGTGCCGGTGCCGTTGCCGGTCGCGGTGGGGTGCCGGCGAGCGCTTCGGTGACGGTCCGCTGCTGGAAGTCCACCGGAACGATCAGCGTGGCACCGCAGCCCGGAGGGGTCCGGGCCGCTGCGAGGGCCTCGGTGGTGGCGCGGCTCATGTCGTCCGCCGAGCCGACCGTGCCGACCCACCCGGACACCGGGCGGGCCAGGGAGATGATGTCACTGGTGAGGGGCGCGTCGTAGGAGAGATGCCAACTGGCGTGATCGCCCACGACGTTGAGGATCGGTGAGTAGGCCCGGCGGGCGTTGTGCAGGTTGGCCGCGCCGTTGGCGAAACCGGGGCCCAGGTGCAGCAGGGTCATGGCCGGCTTTCCGGCGATACGCGCGTACCCGTCGGCCGCGCCGGTGCACACGCCCTCGAACAGACCGAGCACAGGACGTACGGCGGGTACTGCGTCGAGCGCCGTCACCAACGGCATCTCGGTGGTACCGGGGTTGGCGAAGCAGACCTCGACGCCCTCGGCGGCGGCGGTCTCGACCAGTAGGTGTGCGCCGGTCTTGTCCCCGCCCCGGTGCGTGGTCATGTCGGTGATCGGATCAGTCATAGGACGGCAGTGCCTCTCGTGATTCGGCCGAGCCCGCCGGCTCAGGCGCAGCGGGCTTGGTACGCGGTCGAACCGGAGCCGGAAAGGGGTGGGCGGGGCCGGACAAGTGGACGTGCGGACGAGCGAAGGAGCGAAGGAGCGGAGGACCGGATGTCAGATGCCGGCGTCCGGCGTTCTCGTGGCCTCGGTCTCGGTCTCGGCCTCGGTCTCGGTCTCGATCGCATCCCGCGACGAGTCGGTTTCCCGGACGGCGCGGAAGACCTCGAGCAGGCGCCGCTCGGGCGCACGACGGTCGGTGCTCATGATCCTTACGAGCCCACCGTGCCACTGGTGATCAGTCATCCCCGGGTTGTGATCGCTCGACCCGTCCGGCCACATGATCTGGGGGCTTCCCTGGATCGCGACCCGCCCGCTCTCGCGGTAGTCGGCGGCGACGTCAGACCGCACGTCGGACTCCCGCCACAGATCCATGACCGCTTCGGGATCCAGTTCTGTGGTGCCCGCTGCCAGCTCCAACGCCCGGTACAGCCCGGCGGCGATGCTGACGTCCACGCTGTCCCGGAAGAACGACAGGCGCAGCGCGTAGTCGACCTCCTCCGCGGCCACGACACCGTGGAGACGGCGGGCGGCGGCGACGAGTTCGAACGCGGGGAGAAAGGTCGACGGCCAGGATTCGACGCGGTAGGCGGTGAACAGGTCGGGTTCGTGGCTCGCGAGCGCGGCGGTCTCGGTGGTGACGATCTCGCGCGGCGTGCCGCGGCTGTTCACCCATTCAAGGGGCCAGGCCCGGGGCACGAAAACGACGTCGAGGCCGTGTTCCTGACGGGCTGTCCGCAGGCGGTGGAGCGCGACCAGCGCCCAAGGGCAGTGCAGATCCGACCAGATCTCCACCTGTAGGGCGGCATCGGACGGGCTGTCAGGCGGCGACATGGCGAGCTGCTGCGAGGGCGACCGCGAACCGGGCGAGGCGCGCGCCCTGGAACCGGGCGCATTCCAGCGTCACGTCGTCGGGCATCGTGGACGGGAAGCCCGCCGGCCATGAGGTGCCGTACGGGTTGCCGCCGGCCGCGAACACGACGTCGTCGGTGTATCCCAGCGGGACGATGATGCTGCCCCAGTGGTAGAAGACGTTGTTCAGCGACAGGATGGTCGACTCCTGGCCGCCGTTGCGCTCGGCCGAGGACACGAACGCCGTGACGGGCTTGTCGGCGAGCTTGCCGTCCTGCCACAGGCCGCCGGCCGTGTCGAGGAACTGCTTGAGCTGGGCGGCCGGGGCACCGTAGCGGGTCGGGGTGCCGAAGGCGTATCCGTCCGCCCACTCCAGGTCCTCCAGCGTGGCCACCTCGACGGCGTCGTGAGTGTCACGCCGATGCTGAGCCCAGGCCGGGTTGGACTCGATGGCCTCCTCCGGGGCGAGCTCGGCGGCGCGGCGCAGGCGGACTTCGGCACCCGCCGAGACGGCGCCGTCCCGGACGGCCTCGGCGAGGCGGTGGACCGAGCCGGTCGCGCTGTAATAGGCGACGAGTATGCGAGCGGTCATGACTGCATGCCTTTCAGGATGTCGCGGTGCGGCTGCGAAGCAGCCCGGGCGATGGGTTTCACAGGACGACCGTCACGGTCTTCTCTTCGGTGTTGGCCTCGATCCCCGCGCGGCCGAGTTCGCGACCGTGGCCGCTGAGTTTCGATCCGCCCCACGGAAGCCGGGGGTCCAGGGGTGACCAGCCGTTGATCGCGACGGCGCCGGCCTGGACGCGCCGTGCCACCGCGTGCGCGCGACTGAGATCGGAGGTCCACAGCGTCGCGGCGAGAGCGAAGTCGCTGTCGTTGGCAAGGGCTACGGCATCGTCGTCCGTGTCGAAAGACATGACGGTGCCGACGGGTCCGAAGATCTCTTCCCGCGCGATGGTCATGTCGTTGGACGCGTCCGCGAACAGGGTCGGCTCGATGAAGTAGCCACTGCGATCCGGTCGCCCGCCGCCGGCGACGAGTCGGGCGCCCTCGTCCCGGCCGATCTGAATGTAGCGGGCGACCCGCTCGCGTTGCCTGGCGTTGATCAGCGCGCCCATCGTGGTGCCCTGATCGAACGGATCGCCCAGCACGGCGGCCTCCGCTCGGGCGACGAGCCTCTCGACGAACTCGCCGTACACCGAGCGTGCGACCAGGATGCGACTCCCGGCCGCACAGACCTGGCCCTGGTTGGCGAAGATCCCGACAGCCACCCCGTCGGCGGCCGCGTCGAGGTCGGCGTCGGCGAAGACGATCTGCGGGCTCTTGCCGCCGAGCTCCAGCGTCGTGGGCCGCAACCCCTTGGCCGCCGCGATCGCGACGATGTGCCCGGTTTCCGGGCTGCCGGTGAAGGAGATCTTGTTCACGCCGGGGTGTTCGATCAGCAGGTTGCCCGTCGTCGCGCCCCGGCCGGGAAGGACGCTGAACGCGCCCGGCGGGAACCCGGCCTCGTCGATGAGCTGCGCGAGCAGCAACGACGTCAGGGGCGCGTCCTCCGGCGGCTTCAGAACGACGGCGCAGCCGGCGGCCAGGGCGGGCGCGACCTTCCAGGACCCGATCATCGTGGGTGAGTTCCACGGCGTGATGGCCGCGACGACGCCGATCGGTTGGCGGATCGTGTAGCTCAAGGTCTGGTGGCCCATGTATCCCGGAGTCGGGATCGTGCGCCCCTCGATCTTGTCCGCCCACCCGGCGTAGTGCCGGAAGGTCTGCACGGCCTGCGGCAGGTCGATCACCCGGGGCTCGATGCCGGGCTTGCCGACTTCGAGCGATTCCAGATTCGCGAAGTCTTCCGTGCGCGATTCGAGCAGGTCCGCCAGCCGGCCCAGCAGCACACCGCGCGCGGCGCCGTCCAGTCGGCCCCATTCACCGTCGTCCAGCGCCGAGTGCCCGGCCGACACCGCGAGGTCGACGGCGGCGGCGTCCGCCTCGGTGACCGACGCCAGAACACGTTCGGTGACCGGGTCGATCACCTCAAAAGTCCCGGCCTTTCCGGTCGGCTCCCATGTTCCCGCCACATACGGCACCGAGGGCACCGTACTGGCCAGCTCTTCCGCCTCTGCACGCTTCGACATGTACGATTACCGTTCTACTGGACGATAGTCGGACGCTACGCGGCTTGATGCAAGCAGTCAAGGGTGCTGATACTGGGCAGCGACGCCGGATCGGTAACGGATTGCCGGGATCATGTCGAATTCGACCCGGTCATGAGCATTCGAAAAACATGGCAGCATGAGTCGGCATACCGGGATCGGCCCAAGGGGAAGGCGGCGCGAGTGAGTTCGGGCGGCGAGACATCGCAGACGCTTGACCGCGGACTGACCGTGCTGGCACTGCTTGCCAAGCACAGCGACGGCCTCACCGCCGCCGAGCTCGCCGGGCACATCGGGGCCGCGCGCGCGATCGTCTATCGCTTGCTGCGCACTCTCGAGGCCCACAATCTCGTCACTCGCCTCGACACGCGCTACGTCCTGGGATTCGGCCTCGCCGAGCTGGCCAGCCGACTACGGCCCAGGCTTCAGAGCGTCGCACTGCCGATCCTGCAACAACTGAGCCAACGCACCAACAGCACCGCGATCCTCAGCGTCGCCGACGGCGACCAGGCCCTGGTCCTGCTCACCGCGGAGCCACCCGACAGCACCATGCATCTGGCGATGCGGGAGGGCGCGCGGCACCCGCTCACCGTGGGAGCCGACGGCGTGGCAATTCTCGCCGGCCGGCCACCGAGCTCTTCCGACACGGAAGACGTTTTGTGTGCACGCCGGCAGGGCTACGCCATCAGCGTCGGCGCCCTACAGGAGGGCGCCGTCGGCGTGGCAGCCCCGATCCGCGTCTCGGACTGGCCGACCGCCAGCCTCGGCATCGTCCGGATCGGAGCCAACGCGCCCGACCCCGCCTTCGGTGACCTGGTGACGAGCGCGGCCGCCCAAGCGGCTCAGCGGCTCAGCGGGGCGCCTGGATTCGACATGCCCAGCGGTCACTAGACCCCACCACCGATGAACGCAGCCGCACCGAGCGGCTCATCGGCATGCCCGGATTCGACGTACCCGGCAGGCGTCCGCCCCATGGCCCTGCATCCAGAGTTAACAAGCCGCATGGTTGACACGCGAGCTGCATGACCCCACCATCTGCCCAATAGCGAACAGCCTGTACGAAAATCGTACAGCGTTCCTCGGCCCCTCCACAGGGAGCGGACAGATGGCTTCTCCAGACAGTCAGTCGCTCGGGCGTGCCAAACTCTCCATGACCGGCGTCCTGGCTCAATCAGTAGGCTTCATGGGACCGGTCTTCTCGGTCGCGGCGTTGCTGCCGCTGATCGTCGGACTGTCGGCCACCGGCCGCGGTGCGGGCGTCGCCACACCGCTGGCGATCATCGTCGCGGGCATCGGGATATTCGGCGCAGGCTGGATCATCGCGCAGTACGCCAAGCGGATTCACCTGTGCGGCTCGCTGTACGAATACGTCTGCGACGGCGCCGGACCACGCGTGGGCATCGTGGCCGGCTGGGTGTACTACGGCGCCATGCTGATACTCGGTGCCGCGACTTTCCTGGTGCTGGGCGGTCTCACCCAGTCGTTCCTGCACACCGCCTTCTCGATCGACGTGCCCTGGTGGCCGCTCGCGCTGGCCTTCCTCGCCGTGGTGCTGGTCATCGTCGTCATCGGCGTCCAGGTCTCGGTCAATGCCCAGCTGGCGCTGGTACTGATCTCCTCCGCGGTCGTGCTGGGCTTCTCGCTCTACATCATCTTCCGGGGAGGCCTCGGCGGGCACAGCCTGTCGGCCAAGCCGTTCAACCCGTTGTCCATCAGCGGCGTGGACCTCCTCTACGGCGTGCTCTACGGCATCAACATGTTCATCGGATTCGAGTCGGCCGCCAACCTCGCCGAGGAGACCGACGACCCGAAACGGCATGTCCCGAGGGCCGTGCTCATGTCACTCACCATCGTCGGGGTGTACTTCGTCATCACCGCCTACGCCCAGGACATCGGCTTCGGCCTCAACGGAACGGCGTGGAAGAACAGCGTCTTCCCGCTTCAGACCCTCGCCTCGGGCAGCGCCTTCGGCTCGAGCACGTTCGGCGACGTGGTCGCCGTTCTGATCATCCTCGACGTCATGGCCGTCGCGATCGGAGTCGGGGTCGCCGCCACCCGGGGCATGCTCGCCATGGCGCGCGCCGGTCGGCTGCCCGCTCCGCTGGCCACGGTGCATCCCCGGTTCTTCACCCCCGTGGGCGGCGCCGTGCTGCTCGGCGTGGTGTCGGTCATCGCCATCGTCCTGGTCCGGGTCAACCACGGAATCTTTTCCCTCGCCACCGGGGAACCGGGTGTTCTGCAGCCCGAGTGGTCACCGATGTTCGGCTGGATGGCAGGCTTCGGGGGCACCGGCCTGGCGCTGATGTATCTGGTCGTCAGCGCCGCCGGCGCCAAGGGGCTGTGGCACGAGGTCAACCGCGTGAAGCTGGTGATCGCCGCCGCCGCCGGGATCCTCGTCGCCACCGGAGCCGTGTTCGGATCGATCTACAAGGCGACCAGCCCGCTCAACACCGTCGCGCCGGCGCTGGGCATCTGGCTCGTTCTCGGCGTCATCTGGGCCTTCTTCGCCCTCCGCCGCCAAGAGCGCCCGGGCATCGAGTTCCCGGTCGCCGATCCCTCTCCGCTCGCCAGCGAGAAGGGATAGCCGAACGGCCAAGGCCTTAACACCTCGGCCCGGCAGTCCGAAAAACCGTCGATTGGAAGACGACCAGCATGACGCAGCAGTCCACCCCGGCCCACCCGTACGACCCGTTGTCCGCCCCGGAGATCGAGGCGGCCGTCGCAGCCGTTCGAGCCGGCAAGCCGCAGCTGACGGCCCCGCGCTTCCCCCTCGTGCGCCTCGACCATCCCGAAAAGCAGTCGGTGCGCGACCACGATCCGCACGCCCCGCTCCCCCGGTCGGCATTCCTCGTCGTCTACGACCGCGCCGACACCGCCACCTACGAGGCGCGTGTCGATCTCACCACCGGGACCCTCACGTCCTGGACCCATCTTCCGGGCATCCAGCCGGCCATCATGATCGAGGAGATCATGGCCCTGGACGACATCGTGAAGAAGGATCCCCGGGCCGTGGCCGCTCTCGAACGGCACGGAGTTCACGACCTGGACCTGTTGCAGATCGATCCCTGGTCCACGGGAACGCTCTCCATCGACGGCATCGACGCGCGCCGGCGCATCATCCGGGCCAGCGCATATGTGCGGACCTTCCCGGAGGACAACGGCTACGCCCGGCCGGTCGGCAACCTGGTGTTCGTCATCGACTGCAACGAGCAGTCCGTGGCCGCGATCATCGAGGGCGACCCGATTCCCGTCCCCCCGGAGAGCGGAAACTACGACGTCGACAGCGTCGGACCGCTCCGAACGGATCTGCGCCCGCTGGAGATCACCCAGCCCGACGGCCCGTCGTTCACGCTGGACGGACACGTCATCGAGTGGCAGCGGTGGCGGCTGCACGCGCATATCGACACCGTCGAAGGACTCGTCATCAGCGATGTCTCCTACCTCGACGGGGATCGTCGGCGGTCGGTCCTGCACCGGGCGAGCATCAGCGAGATGGTCGTGCCCTACGGCGACACCAGCGACGACTTCTACTTCCGCAATGTCTTCGACGCCGGCGAGTACAACCTCGGGAAGACCGTCGGATCCCTGTCACTGGGCTGCGACTGCCTCGGTGAGATCCGCTACATGGACGCGGTACTGGCCGACGAATCGGGTGTTCCGCACACCGTGACGAACGCGATCTGTCTGCACGAGGAGGACTACGGAATCCTCTGGAAGCACTGGAACTTCCGCTATACGGACCAGGCCGAGGTCCGCCGCTCACGCCGCTTCGTCGTGTCGGCGATCCACACCATCGGCAACTACGAATACGGCTTCTTCTGGTACTTCTATCTCGACGGAACAATCCAGTTCGAGGCGAAACTCACCGGCATCGTCCAGACCCGGGCGATCGCACCGGGCGCCACCCCGCAGTTCGGAGCTCTTGTGGCCCCGCAACTGGACGCCCCCAACCACCAGCACCTGTTCAACATGCGGCTGGACCTGGAAGTCGACGGCCCCGACAACACCGTCGTGGAAGTCGACGCGGTGGGCATGCCGATCGGACCGGACAATCCCTACGGCAACGCCATCGTGGCGCGCAAGACCCCGATCGGCAACGA
Source organism: Streptomyces sp. NPDC050121 (assembly GCF_044460385.1). Classification (NCBI taxonomy): domain Bacteria; kingdom Bacillati; phylum Actinomycetota; class Actinomycetes; order Kitasatosporales; family Streptomycetaceae; genus Streptomyces; species Streptomyces sp. NPDC050121. Next base: position 103,730 of record NZ_JBITJV010000030.1, read on the forward strand.
ACGGGACAGCCGCCGGATGTGCGACCCGCTCACCGCACGCACCTGGAAGGTCATCAACCCCGGCGTGCTCAACCGCCACGGCGAACCGGTCGCCTACAAGCTCGTACCCTTCGTCGGTCCGACCTTGCTGGCGGCCCCGGACAGCGATCTCGCGCGGCGAGCGGAGTTCGCCCGGACGCATCTGTGGGTCACCCGCTACTCACCCACCGAACTGCACGCGGCCGGTGACTACCCCAACCAGCATCCCGGCGACGGCATCGGCGAATGGGTCAAGCAGGAACGCGATCTGCTGAACACCGACGTCGTGCTGTGGCACACCTTCGGCACCTCACACCTGCCACGGCCCGAGGACTGGCCGATCATGCCGTGTGACTACGTCGGCTTCTCTCTGAAGCCGGCAGGGTTCTTCGACCGGAACCCCTCGCTGGACGTCCCCCCGCCCGCCGGCCACGGCACCGCGCACTGCGCCCCCTGCCATGAGCCCGGCACCGAACAGGCCTCGTGACGTTCGGGGACCCCAGCGTTCCGGTGGCGGCGCCGCCATGGAGGCGCCGCCACCGGCCGGCACGTGCGGTCGCCGGAGCCGTTCCGAGCACCTCCCTCCCACCGCGTGGGAGGGAGGGCGGCGTTTGCCAGGACACGGGGCGGCGACACCGACCGCACGGGCTTCCGCCCACGGGCGCGCCGTTCAGGCGTAGGACGCCAGGAGTGCTTCCAGCACCTGGATCTGGCGTTCGGCAGTCGTGGTCGTGGGGGTGAGGACGGCGTGGACCTGGAAGCCCGCGGCGACGACGAAGAGTGTCCAACAAGGCCGAGCCAGGCACCACTCTCACCTTCGAGGGCATCTCCTACCTGCGGCCCACCACCGTCCGCAGGGACGCCAACACGATCCACGTCACCGACGCGGCCACTGGAGAAGTACACAACCTCACCTACGAGGAACACGCCACGTTCTGGGCCTGGGCAGCGATCGAAGTCCTGAGGCACACCGGCATCCGGATCGAAGAGCTGCACGAGCTCAACCACCACAGCTTCGTGCAATACCGGCTGCCGACCACTGGCGAACTCATCCCCCTCCTCCAGGTCGCGCCGTCCAAGACCGACACCGAACGACTCCTGCTGATCAGTCCCGAACTCGCTGATGTCCTCAGCACCATCGTCAGCCGCGTCCGCAGAGCCGACGGCGCCATCCCACTTGTCAGCGCCTACGACACCCACGAACGCGTCTGGAACCCACCCCTCCCACTGCTGTTTCAGTACAAGCTCGGCACCGAGGACCGGCCGGTCACCGGGACGGAACGCGACAACTCGCCGGGCTGGTCCGATGGGCGGCCGGAATGCGCCATGGCACCCTGCCGCCCGGGCCGACGACGTGGGCCCTCACTCTCGCTCGCCGGGAGCCGAACGGCCGCGGGGGAGACCGCCTGGCGGCAATCCGCAGCGGCGCGTCAGGTCGCGCCTCGCGAGGCAGAGACCTCACGGGCGGTCAGGCGAGCGAGGCGAGGGCGGCGTCCAGGCGGGCAGCGGCCTCCTGCGCGACGGGCTCCAGGGCGGGCAGACCGGTGAGAGTGACCATGGTGTTCGGGTCCAAGGCCTGGACGAGCGTGTGGTCCCCCTCTCGGCGCACGACGACATTGCAGGGCAGCAGCAGACCGATGGCACGGTCGGCTTCGATGGCGCGGTGGGCCAGGGGCGGGTTGCACGCGCCGAGAATCAGGTAGTCCTCCATGTCGTGGCCAAGCTTGGCCTTGAGGGTGGCCCTGACGTCGATCTCGGTGAGGACGCCGAAGCCCTGGGCGGCGAGGGCTTCGCGCACGGCGTCGACCGTGGTGGCGAAGTCACTGGTCAGGCTGACGGTGCGGTCGTAGCTCACGGGTTCTCCAGTGATGGGCAAGCATGCGAACGCGCCCAACAATACCCCCCTAGGTATTTGGTGCGCTCGTCGCCGCAGACTGCTTACCCCCAGGGGTATCCCAGGAGGACTTTATGACGATCGTCGACCACGCCCCGAAGACCGGAGCACCACCTTCCCCACCCGGCCCGCTGGGGCGCCTCGGCGACTGGACGGCGAGCCGCTTCAGGACCGTGCTGGCGGGGTGGGTGATCGTGGTCGCCGTGCTCGGTGTCTTCGCGCCGCAGGTGACCACGGCGCTGTCCGGTGCGGGCTGGCAGAGCAACGGCTCGGAGTCGGTCGCGGTCCGTGAGCTGGCCCAGCGGCACTTCGGCGGCACCGGCTCCACCGCGATCCAGGTCGTCGTCCACGCCGACCGGCCGGTCACCGACCCCGCCGTGCAGACCGTGCTCGCCAACGCGACCAAGCTACTGACCGCCGACGACCGGATCTCCGAGGTCGTCCAGCCCCGGGCCGGGGCGACGATCAGCCGGGACGGCAGGACCGCCGTACTGCTGGGCGCGCCAAGGCCAACCCGGACGACATGGTGCGGGCCTCCGATGACCTCAAGGATCCGCTGCGCACGTTGTCCACCGACGGCATCGCCGTGCGGGCCACCGGAGCGTCGGTCATGTGGAGCGACTTCAACACCGCCAACCTGGACGCGATGATCCACGCCGAGATCCTTTCCTGGCCGGTCACCCTGGTCGTACTCGTGATCGCCTTCGGCTCGCTCGTCGCCGTCGGCCTGCCCCTGCTGCTCACCATGGCCGGGCCGGCCGCCTCCGTGGGCTCGTTGGTCCTGATCAGCCATGTCACACCGATCTCCATCTGGGCCATGGACTTCGCCCTGATGTTCGCCCTGGCTCTCGATATCGGCTACGCGCTCTTCCTCGTCATCCGCTTCCGCGGCGCCCTCGCCCGCCACGGCGACCCGCGCCGCGCGGTGGAGGAGACCATGGACACCGCAGGCAAGGCCGTGCTGCCGTCCGGACTGACCGTGCTCGTCAGCCTGTCCGCCGTGATGCTCGTGCCCGCCCCGGCGGTCCGCACCATGGCCGTCGGCATCATGCTCTCCGTCGTCTTCGTGCTCGCCGCGACCCTGACTCTGCTGCCCGCCGTCCTCGGCAAGCTGGGCCCGCGCGTCAACAAGCTCGCCCTGCCCGGGACCCGCGCCGACCAGCTTCGTCCTGCTGCTCATCGCCCTCCAGGCCCCGCTGATCGCGGCCCTCGGGGTGCTCACCAATCTCCTCGCCACCGCCGCAGCCTTCGGCGTCGCCCGGCTGATCTTCCAGGACGGCCACTGCTCCGGGCTGCTCGGCTTCGACCCGCAGGGATTCCTGGACGGCTGGGGTCCGGTCTTCTTCTTCGCGGTGATCTTCGCCATCGCCATGGACTACACCGTCTTCCTGCTCTCCTCCGCCAAGGAGCACTTCGAGCGCACAGGCGACCCCCGTCAGGCCATGACCGCCACCCTCGCCCACTCCGGCCGCGTCATCTTCGCGGCAGCGGGCGTCATGGTCGCCGTCTTCTTCACCTTCGCCCTGGCCAAGCCGCTCCCGCCCAAGGAGATGGGCATCGTCCTCGGCACCGCCGTTCTCCTCGACGCCTTCCTCATCCGACTCGTTCTGCTCCCCGCCCTGCCCCGCGTCACCGGCCGTGCCGCATGGTGGAGCCCCGCATGCCTGCGCAAGGTCCTGCCCGATATCCGTTTCTCCCACGACTGACCGCTCCCCGCCCCGGTGGCCCCGGTCCCGACCGGGGCCACCGATACCCCAGGGGGTACCATCGACCGCAAGGAACTCACTCGGAGGAGCCGCCCGTGAAAGTCGACGAGGAAGCCAGCACCGCCGTTCTCAACCGCCTCCGTCGCGCCCAGGGGCAGCTCGCCGGCGTCATCGCCATGATCGAGGCAGGCCGCGACTGCAAGGACGTCGTCACTCAGCTCGCCGCAGTCTCCCGCGCCCTGGACCGCGCCGGCTTCAAAATCGTCGCCAGTGGCATGCGCCAGTGCATGACCGCCGCCGACGAGGACGCACCCCCGATGAGCGAAGCCGAACTCGAAAAACTCTTCCTCGCCCTCGCCTGACACCTCTCGGCCGTGCATCACGACCATGAGTCCGTCCGTTGTGCAGAGCCGACCGCCGACGGCGCCGCGGCGTGATGCGCTCAACGCCCGGTCGATCCGTTCGTCGCGCCTCCCGGCGCCCGCTGAACCGGGCCTCGTCCACGACCTCCGGCAGGTAGCGCAGAGCGTCCCGAGCCGGCACCGGGCTGCTCGGGACCCACTGGCATCTGGCGTCCTGATACGGAAAGCAAACAGCAGCATCACCGAAGGGACCCGGACCCGGACCTGTGCCGACACCGCCACGGCACTCGACATCGCCGGCGATCCGCACTTCCGAGGGTGGCTTTCGCTCGCGGTCCGTGACTGATCTCTAGAGGCACGCCGGTTCATCGGCGCCTTCGAGAGCGGCACGTACGGCGATGCTCAGCTGTGAGGTGCCACAGGGCCACGGAACGTGCGTCGGCAGGCGAGCGGGGAGACGCCGATGGCGGCGTGGAGATGCTGTCGTAGCGATGTGTCGGCGGCGAAGCCGACCTGGCCGGCGATCTCGTCCACCGGCAGGTCGGTGGTCTCCAGGAGGTGACGGGCCCGGACGACGCGCTGCTGGATCAGCCACCGTGCCGGGCTCATGCCCACCTCCTCGGCCAAGCAGCAGGCTAAGGCGCGCAGGCTCATGTGGGAGTGGCCCGCAAGGTCGGCGGCGTCGGCCATCTCCCTCGGAGCCGACGAGGTCATCGACTACCGGACGGTCGACCTCACCGAGGCCGTCAAGGACGTCGACATCGTCCTCGACCCGATCGCCGGGGACACGCTGGCCCGCTTGCTCGATGTCCTGCGCCCGGGCGGCACCCTCGTCTCGCTCCTGGGCGGCGACCCCCAGGTTGCGGCGGACGGCGCCGGGCGCGGCATCCGCGTCGAGGGTCTCCTCGTCGAGGCCGACCACGCCGGCACGCGGGCCATCGCCGACCTCGTCGAAGCCGGCACCCTGCGCGCCCACGTCGAGGCTGTCTTCCCCCTCTCCGAGGCCGCCCAGGCCCACGCCCTCGGAGAGACCAACCGCACCACGGGCAAGATCGTGCTGATGGAGCACCGCTGGCGCACGCGCCAGCGCGTCAAGCTGACGGGGCGAGTCCGCTGCTGACGATGCAGGCCCAGAGCCTGTGCTGCCGCTCGTTGGCACCAGGCCGGTGTGCGGCAGCGATTCGTGGATTGCGCGGCGAGGCACCGGCTCGGGCTTCTAAGCTGACGAGCAAGCGATGTGATGCAGTGTCAGAGTCGGGGTGGGGCGGATGGACATTCCTCTGGTGGACGCCGTGGCGGCGGTGCGCGACGAGCTGCTGGCAGCGGCTGCGCGGGGGGGGTGGACCAGGAGATCCAGTTCGCGGTGGGGCCCGTCGAGATGGAGTTCCAGGTCGAGCTGCGGGCCGATGTCAAGGCCACGGGCGGCTTCCGTTTGTGGGCGGTCTCCGCGAAGACGGAGGCTGGAGTCTCCCGGGGCCGGACGCACAGGGTCACGTTCACGCTGACGCCGAAGAGCGCAAGCGGTGAGGACCTGCTGATCAAAGGATCGACGGAACGTGCCGACGGACCGGGCCGCACCACCCGCCATGTGCCGCACTGACGGTGCGTCGGTGACAGGGATTTGGTCGGCTCAGCGGGTTCGGGGTAGCGGTGAACGAGGCGAGACTGGTGGCGGTCACCGGGACGGCTGGGCCGGGATCGGGGTACGTGGTGGGGCCACGGCTCGTCCTGACATCAGCGCACGTCGTGGCCCGAAAGGGCGCCCGGGTGAAGGTCTTCCACCAGGGCATCGAACGGGAGTACACGGGCGAGACCGTGTGGTGCGGGACACCGGGCGACATCGACGACGCCGCCCTGGTCGTAGTGACCGACAGCGGCTGGCGGCCGCCGCCGGGACCGGACGTGCGCTGGGGTCGACTCGCGACCATGCGACCGGGCCGGGAATGCGAGACCTGGGGTGTGCCCGACCTGGTCCAGAAGCGCCGCACGGCCATCGACGTCAGTCACCAGCGCGGTCACCTCAACCCCGGCAGTGGCTACGTCCACAACCGCTACGTCATGGACCTGTCGGCCTACCCGCCGAGCTGGCCGTCCGGCACCACCTCACCATGGGGAGGCCTGTCGGGCGCTGCGATGTTCTGCGACCGGCTGCTGACCGGCGTGGTCCTCGCGGAGGCGGCACACTCCGCGCATGCGGCGTTGAAGATCGTCCCGTCCTATGTGCTGCATCACGACAAGACGCTCCGTGAGGCACTGGCGGCTCACGATGCGGGACCACAGCAGCTGGAAGCAGTGGAGTTCCAGGACCTGGCCGCCGTGGAGCCCGCCCTCAACAAGGGGCCGGCTTCGCCTGCGGCGCTTCTCACCGCGGATCGGCAGACCGTTCCGTTCCACGGCCGAGTCGACCTGATGAACCAGTTGGAGACCTGGTGCGACCTGAGCGGGTTCGGCGCCTGGCTGCTGCACGGGCCCGGCGGCCAGGGCAAGACCAGAGTCACCCGCCATCTCGCCGGCACTCTCGCCGAGAAGAGCTGGGCAGTGCTGTGGCTGCGTGCCGGAGCCACAGCCCAGGAGATCCGAGGCCTGAGACATGCCGCCAAGCCACTGCTGATCGTCGTCGACTACGCAGAGGCACGCACAGATCAGATCGCCGGACTCGTGGAGGCCGCCGCCGAGCACGGTGGCGGCACCCCGTTCAAGATGCTCCTGCTGGCCCGAACGGCCGGTGACTGGTGGAGCCGGGCGAAGAACCTCACCAGCATCACCGAGAGCTACCTGGTAGGCACCCAGGACGTCGCTCTCCCCCCGCTCGATCCCGACCCACCGGACCGGGTGAAGGCCTATCAGGATGCCATGCAGGCCTTCGCCGACAGCCTTCCTCTGGTCGAGGGCTACGAGAACCACGGCTGGACGAAGCTGGCCGCCGGGCTCCCGGTACCCGAGCTCACCCGCGAGGCACTGGGCAACGCGCTGACCCTGCAGATGACGGCGCTCGCGGACCTGCTCGACGAGGCAGAGAAGCCCGATTCCCACAACACGGCGCCGCGCCCGAGTGTGGAAGAACGACTGCTCAACCACGAGACCCGCTACTGGGCCCGAACGGCCAGTTCCGAAGGGGTGACGGGGATACTCGAAGCCACCCTTCACGAGGCGGTCACCGCTGCCCTGCTCGTCGGTGCCGCCGACGGCAGGCAGGCCGACGGAACGCTGCGGCGCGTGGACAGACTGGCCGAGCTGCCGCGCGACCGGCGAGAAGCGGTCGCGCTCTGGCTGGCGGCGATCTTCCCCTCGCTGGACGCCGACCGCCTGTGGGGAACCCTCTATCCCGACCGGCTGGCCGAACGGTTTGTCGGGCTGCGACTCGAGAAGGACCCAGACCTGGCAGAAAGCCTGGTGCAGGGCGCGGACGACCTGCAGGCCGCGCAGCTGCTGACCGTCTACAGCCGGGCCGCAGCCCACCCCGACGTCCGTGGTCGACTGGACGACCATCTGACCGGCCTCTGCGTGCGGAACGGGACGCGGTTCGTTCCACAACACATCGACGTCGCCATCCAGACCGAGCATCCCGGCCCACTCCTGGCGGCACTTGAATGCATCACCGGCGAGAAGCTCGTGCTGGACGAGCTCGAACGACTCATCAGTTGGGTTCCGGCCTCGACCCAGCGCCTCGCGGGGTGGGTGGCAACGGCCACGACCATGCTCACCAACCGCACGCGCAACCTTCCAGCGGGGGATCCGAACCGACTGCCACGCCTCGCCAACGCCCTGATCGAGCAGTCCAACAGGCTCAGCACGACATTCATCACCGCCGGCTGCGGCAGGCCGTGACCGCAGGCTGACGGCAGCCATGACCAGCGATGGCCGTTGACGGCAGGCTCACCGGATCCGGGCGCGTTCCTCCCAGTAGGCCAGCTCTTCACGTGTGGCCAGGATTCGGGGATGGTCGGGGCCAAGGATCTGTATCTGCTGGTTCAGCAGATACGTGAGGGAGGTCGCGGCCCCGGCGGGGTCTCCGGCCCGGCCGCGCCAGTGGGCATGGCTGTGGTGGGCGTCGAACACCTTCAACCAGTTGGAGAGCGCGGTCAGGTCTTCCAGGCCGCTCCGGTATGGCCCCGAAAGTGTCTCCTTCGGATGCCGGAGGCCGCCGTGCTGGCCCAGTACGCGGATCAGATCGGCCAGGAGTGCTTCGCACGCCATCGCTGCTCCGTACGAGTCTCCCGACTCACCCTGCCAGCGCGCGAGTTCTGCTCGGGTGTCGAGGACAGCGGCAGAGTCCGGGAACGAGTGCTGCTGCAGCAAGGACAGGAGTTCGGTGTATGCGGCTACCGCGCCGGCCGCGTCACCCGCGGCGCCGCGCCAGCGGCCCAGGGCGGCCCGGGTGTCGAGTGTGCGCTTGTGGTGAGGTCCGAAGAAGCGGCTCTGCTGGTCGAGGATTGCTTCATACCCCGCCACAGCCCCGGCTGCGTCGCCGGACTCGCCCTGCCAGTGGGCCTGACGGAGGCGGGCGAATTCGAGGCCCGGAGAGTAGGGGCCTTGGTGGTGAAGTGCCGCGTCGGCCAGCCGCTCGAAATAGGCGACGGCTGCCTGCGCCTGGCCGGTCGTCCCCAGCACCTCACCGACGCGGTAGAGCAGCTCATGGTCGGTCGGGCTCGGGCCGTTGCCCCAGAGGCCGGAAAATTCCTCGGGTCTGGGGTAGGGCATGCCCGACCAGAGGGCCGAGTCGGCGTGCCCGCGGAGCACCTCGACGGCGTCGACGAGTACTGGGGCGAAACCGGGGACCTCTTTCTGAGCGTCGGCTGCCTTCACCAGTGCCGAGGCGACTTTCCAGGTGAGGTTGCGTATCCGGCCGACGGACAGTGCCTCGCGCGTCGCGCGCTGGAGTACTGGGTGTACACGCACCGCACGGTACGGGTCGCCTGGTGTGTAGTCGGTGATCCCCAGACGGTCCATCAGGCGGAGCGCACTGTGCACCTCGTCCGCCCGCAGCGTCTGGCCGGACGCCGCAGTGGTGCGGTGCTCTTGGAGGTACTCCGCGGCAGCGGAGTTGGTGAAGACGGATTCGGGTATCCCCTCGGCAGGCAGCAGGGAAGCCAGCTCCAGCAGGGGACGGGCCAGGTCGCCAGAGGGCATCCGGTCGGCCTGGTCCAGCGACGACCGCCATGCCTCGGGCACGGCTGCGTTCTGGCCGTCGGGCAACGCGCCATGTCTGGGCACGAGTTCGGCGAGCGGCTGCCCACAGCGAGGTCGGACCTCGCCCCACTCGTCGGGCCCACCGAGCAGGTCGTACTCCTCCAGCAGGCGGACATACGCCGCCAAGCCCAGCCCCGCGCCGGCCAGCTGCGCAGCCGCCTGCGACAGGGCCAGCGGCAGATACCTCAGCGTCCTTGCGAGGACGGCGAGTTCATCGGCCGCAGTGCCCGGATGCCCGTACTCGGCCAGCACTTCCGAGAGATAGGCCGTCGCCTCGTGGGGCCTGAAGTCCGCCACGGGGACCACCAGGCGGTTCAGCCCTGGCTGGGCGACGTCTCGGCGCCGTGTGGTGACCAGGAGCTGGCCGTCCGGGTGATCGGGCGGCCACAAACCCTGCAGATCATCAGGGTCGGCCACATGGTCAAGGACGATCAGCCAGCGGCGCTGCGCACCCTCGGCGTCGGGCCGCAGCCAGGCGAGGAACGCCTGCGCCGCGTGTTCGGCTGCGGACGTGCCCGAGCCGGTGGCCGCATCGGTCCCGGTGATCTCGGCCATGGCGCGGGCGTATCCGGCGACGACTGCGTTGCGGTCGGTGGCTGTGACCCACACGAGCAGGTCGACCTGCTCATCCCGCCAGGCCGCGCGCGCGATCCGGGCGGCCTGCTGTGTCTTGCCGACACCCGCAGTGCCGACGAGCACCGTGCAACGCACGGCGTCCGACGCGTCCCCAGTGTCCGCCGGCCCTCTGAGCCCCGTTCCCTCGTCGAGTTCTCGGCGTGGCTGAAAGCAGCGCACCGCAGCTGGAACGACTCCCACGAGAAGCGGCCACGACGCGGGAGGACGGGCATTGCCGTAGTACGAAACCTGATCGGCGTGCCCGACGGCCACGCCGTGGTGACTGGCCTGGACGACGTGCGGCGCTGACGCGGTGGAGGAAGCGGAGGAGGGGCGCGGGCTGGGGTCGTCAGCCGGTTCGCTCAGCCCTGGGACGAAACCGGCGGTGGAGGGGGGCTCAGCTGTACACCTCCGTTGATCACCCCTGCGGCGACCGAGCCATTGTCGGCGCTGACGTTCAGGTCCCGGCCGACGGCCAGTCCGCCGTCCCCGACCACTGCCCTGGACGCGCTGGCTGCGTCCAGCAGCGACTGCAACTCCGCGACCGCACGGTCGCGTTCGTCCTGCGCGAGGCCCTCCAGAAGGCCCTCGAAACGGGCCTGCCACCACGCCTCCTGACGGATGCGAATCCGCTCGGCCGCCACTCCGTCCTCCGCCGCCAGATCAGCCGCAGTCTGGTCCAGACGCGCCAGCTCACCGGACTCCCGCTCAGCGTCCCCGCGCCCGAACCACACCGCCACCCGTCGACGGAACCCCTCCCAGGCATCCGTACCGGCTGCTTGCACCACCGCGGTTCCCCCGGTGGCTGCCAGCACCGTCAAAGCCTCAGGCAGCACGCGCCATCCCCCTTCCGTGCTGATCACCAAAGATGTCGTTGATCTTAACCCCGGCGCGCTCCTCGACACCGGGTGGTTTCTTCACAAAGGATTCGCACGGACCAGACAGCACCGATGCGGAGCCGGGTCCCGTTTGCCCGGGCAACCGGTCCGGGCAGCTTACGGGCCTCGTGGTCCCAGGCCGGCTCGCCGAACGTACCGTCAATCAGTTGGGCGCCCAGCAGTGTGGCGGGGCGCCGACCGGAGGCGGATCTCGGCTCCAGTACGGCTGGAGGTTGCATGGCCCTGGACAGAGGCCGAGTGCAGACCGCAGTGATCGCCCACGCCGATTCCGAGCTCCCTGCGGTCCTTCCGATGGAAGCGATGGAGCTCGACGACTCCGGGGCCCATCACGCCGGCCAGACCTACTGGTGCGGCGTTTGGCTGGGTGGGTGCGGGCATCAACTCTTCACCAAGCTGTACACCGATCGCGCCTGTTCCCTGTCAAGTGCAGCGTGTTGAACCCATACGTACGCGGATCCTGTGGCCAGGGGCGGGGCAGAAAGCGCATACGGCGCGAGCGAGGCCGTGACCGGCCGCCAGGAGAAGACCGCGTGCCGGCCCACCGGCCGCCGAACTGGATGTCGCACGCGGCCCTGGTGGGGCGTCGCCGGGCCGGGGGCGGATCACGCCGGCCCGGTGGGGCTTCAGGTGTTCTCGGGGAGGGGCGGGGTGACCTACTCGATGAACTGGACGATCACGCCGCCGGGGTCGGTGACCTGGAAGTAGCGTTCGTCCAGGGGTCCTCGGCAGCGGCATGGTGATGTCGACGCTTCGGCGCGCAGCCGCTTCTCCCGGCCAAGGAGTTGTCATGGTCAACGGCTGTTCACAGATGCCTCGTTCGAGGTGGTGACCGCACCTGGATCAGTGGAACGTTGCGGCGCCGCGGAGCCTTCCGCGGGTTTGGACCCCGCCAGCCACAGACCGGTGAACACGGCGGTGGCCAAAGTGACGCTGCCGGCGGCGACGAAGGCGCTGTTGAGGCCGGTCTCGAGCGAGGCGCCGCCGGATTGCCGGCAGCGGACGACGGCTCCGAGTACCGCCACGCCGAGCACCGCGCCGATCTGCCGGGTGGTGCTGCTGATGCCTGACGCGAGGCCGCCTTCCTGCAGGCTGACCGCCTGGATGGCGGCTCCCGTCAGTGGGGACATGGTCAGGGCGAAGCCGATGCCGACAACTCCCAGCCGCCACCACACGTTCGCGTAGCCGGTGTCGGCGTCCACCATGCCGAGCGCCACCAGTCCCAGGCCGGCCAGGGCCAGGCCGGTGGTAACCACGACGCGGAAGCCGTACCGGGCGGCGAGCCGAGCCGCGTACGGGCTGACGATCACCATGGCGAGGGACACCGGCAGGGTCTGCAGGCCGGCGCGGAGGATCGAGCTGCCCTGTACGTACACGAAGAACTGGGAGAAGAAGAACGACGAACCCATGAGCGCGAACCCCACCACGGTCATGGCGGTGTTGGACACGGTGAACAGGCGCTGCCGGAACAGCCGCAGCGGCAGCATCGGAGCGGAACGACGCGCTTCGACGGCGGCGAAGGAGGCGAGGAGGATCACCGCGGCGGCGAAGCTGCCCAGGATCACCGGCGACGTCCAGCCGCGGGCACCACCCTCGATCAGCCCGTAGGTCAGCGCCCCCACCCCCAGGACGGACAGCATCGTGCCCGGGATGTCGATCGCGGGGGCGCCCGGATTGCTGGTCTCTTCAAGGCTGCGCAGACCGACCAGCAGAAGGACCACGCCGATGGGCAGATTGACCAGGAAGATGGCGGGCCAGCCGAAGGCGTCTGTCAGCACGCCGCCGGCCACGGGGCCTGCGGCCAGACCGATTCCGCTGAAGCCGGCCCACAGCCCGATCGCCTTGATACGTTCTTGCGGCACGGGATGGGCGGCGGCGAGCAGGGCGAGCGAGGCAGGGCTCAGTGCCGCGGCCCCGATGCCCTGCAGCACCCGGCCGACGATCAGCCAGCCGAGCGAGGGCGCGAGGGCGCACACCACCGACGCGGCGGTGAACACCGCCACGCCGGTCAGGTACACCCGCTTGCGGCCGAACCGGTCGGCGAAGACACCGCCGGACAGCAGCAGCATGGCGACCAGCAGTACGTACGCGTCGACGATCCACTGCAGACCGGTCAACTGAGTGTGCAGCCGGTGCTGCATATCGGGCAGCGCCGCGCCAACAATCGTGTTGTCGAGCAGGACCATGAACTGGCCCAGGCAGGTCACCGTGAGCAGCACGGTCCGGCTTGATCGACTGCCTACGGTCGCATGCGATGCAGCCATGGGTCCCCCTCAATCCGTTAGTTGCGCCCGGCCACGGTCGACGCAGATGGCGATACACCGAGGACACTAAAGCAGTCGTGACTGCGTTAGGTGACTGTAAGAGGACTTGAGCCGTAAACGCAAGTTCCGACTGCGTTAATGTGGGGGCGTGAACGAGAAACAGCGAGCCCGGCGGCCCGGCGGGCGCAGCGCCCGCGTCGGCGTGCAGGTGCACCAGGCAGTCACCGAGTTGATCAGCGAGCGCGGCTACGGCAACTTCACCGTCGGCGAGGTCGCAGCCCGCGCAGGCGTAGCCGACAGCAGCATTTACCGCCGGTGGGGCAACCTGGAAACCCTGCTCACCGACGTTGCACTCACCCGCCTCAACGCGCAGTCGCCGATGCCCGACACCGGGAGCCTGGCCGGCGACCTGCACACTTACGCGGCCCAAGTGGCCCGCGAGATCACCGGACCCGACGGACCGGCGGTGCTGCACCTAGCCGTCGCCCTGTCGAGCAGCGGTCAGCAGGGCCTGCAGGCTGGTGCCGACCTCCGCGCCGAACGCACCCGGCAACTGCAGTCCATGCTCGACCGCGCCCGCGACCGTGGCGAGCACGCACCCGACGTGTTCGACGTGCTGGACCACATCCTGGCCCCGATGTATATCCGCGTCTTGTTCGGCATGGTCCCGCTCACCCCGGACTACATCGACGGGCTGGTCGACCGATTGCTGTGACCTCAACCCGGTTCCGTATCTGACCACGGATGGTTCCTCCCGCAGGGCGGGCCGGCCTCGGAGTCCGCGGGCGGTGAATGACCGAGTACGCCTTTCGTCCCGCTGGTCGGCTCTGTGCTTTGCGGCGAAGCCATCACCTGCACCGGACGTGGACAGCGACTCAGTGGCTACGGCCTGGATGTGGCTGGGTCGGCAACGCCCGGACCGGGGAGTCGGGCTGCGACAGGGCGTAAAGCAGCTGCTGGTTGTGCGCGGTCAGTTGGTGCTTGCCGGGGTCAGCTGCGCCGGCGTCCGAGCCGGCCGCCAGCCTTCGAGTCCTGCGCCGCTTCCGCCTCCTGGCGCTCCTGCTCCTGGCGCTCGCGTTCGGCTTGTTCGGCCTGCCGCTCCGCTTCAAAAGCCCGGGTCTTGCAGTCGTCGCACAGGTGCGGGGGGCTGTACCCCGCGGCCCCAGTCGACGGCGACACCGGCCTTCCACCGGTCGTCGGTGAACTTGGTCCCGCAGCCGGTGCACACCGGACGCCGAGCCTCGCTCTCGGCTGCCTGCGCTTGGCGGTGCCGCGTGTCCTCGGCACGGCGGGCGATGGCGGCGTCCCCTGCGGGGTTGTCGATCGCGTCCCAGAGGTTCTGGCGATCCCCCGACGCAGCGGCTGACGCGGACACGTGGGCAGCGTCCAGAGCCAACCCACGGCAGATGTCATGCATCATCCGCATCCAGCATCCCCTTCGACCCAATGATCCACGCTATCGACCGCCGTGCTGACATCCAACCCAGTCGACGCAGGTCAGCGCGCTGCGCACGACCAACTTCGCTGTCGAAGGACAGCGCAGGGCCGGACACAGGGGCGGCGAGCATCGGTTCCGGCAGTGTCCGCGTCACAGCCCATGCCTTCCACTCAGCCCGCCCGTCAGCAAACCGAGTGCGCGTACGCACCCGACTGCCGACCCGACCACGGCAGGTCAGCGCACTACAACACGTCGCCGGTGGCTGTGTGCTGAGCTCCTGGCGCACGTCCAGGCAGCGCAGGCGGACACCGGGCTGCCCGGGTCCCGTGTCGTACGGTGTGATGTCGCGGTCGCCCGCCGTCCGCAACGGATCTCAGCGAATCCGGCGGTGCCGCCGGTACGGCCTAGAGATCTGAACCAATGCCGGGAGTCAGGCGGCGACGAGCTCCTGCTCGCGGTCCGGCGTCTTGACCGTGGGCTTCTTGTTCGGCAGCGAGAGCCGGAAGACCTTGTGCCACGCGGAGAACACCTGCTTGGGCAGCGGTCCGGTGACGTACTCCAGCTCATACTTCTCGAACAGCGCGCGCACCTTCACCGCGACCTCGGCGTACCGGTTGCTCGGCAGGTCCGGGAACAGGTGGTGCTCGATCTGGTGCGACAGGTTGCCGGTCATGAAGTGCATGGCTCTGCTGCCGCTGATGTTCGCCGAGCCCATCATCTGGCGCAGGTACCACTGGCCGCGCGTCTCGCCCTTGATCGACCGGCGCTCGAAGACCTGCACTCCCTCGGGGAAGTGCCCGCACATGATCACCGAGTGGGACCAGATGTTGCGGATGAGGTTCGCGGTGAACGTGGCGGCGAGCGTGGTGAGGAACGACGGGCCCGACAGCAGCGGGTGGATCACGTAGTCCTTGAGCACCTGCTTGCGGATCTTGCGGCCCACGGCCCTGGCCCGCGCGCGGAACTCCGGGTTCCCCCGGCGGCGCTTGTGCAGGTTCTTGCCGAGCTCCAGGTCGTACGCTGCGATGCCGTACTCGAAGAAGCAGGCGTTGATGAAGTTCCACAGCGGCTGGCCGAGGTGGAACGGGTGCCACTTCTGGTCCTCGTCGACGCGCATGATGCCGTAGCCGAGGTCGTTGTCCTTGCCGATCACGTTGGTGTACGTGTGGTGCAGCTCATTGTGCGAGTGCTTCCACTGGTCGGCCGGCGAGACGTGATCCCATTCCCAGGTGGTGGAGTGGATCTTCGGGTCTCGCATCCAGTCCCACTGGCCGTGCAGGATGTTGTGGCCGATCTCCATGTTGTCCATGATCTTCGCCACGGACAGACCGGCGGTGCCGAGCAGCCACGCGGGCGGGAAGATCGAGAACAGCAGCACGCCTCGGCTGACCAGCTCGAGCTTGCGCTGCGCCGAGATGACCTTACGGATGTAGGCGGCGTCTTTCTCGCCGCGGCCGGCGATCACCTCGTCGCGGATCGCGTCCAGCTCGCGGCCGAGCTCCTCGATCTGCTCCGCGGTCAGGTGGGCGGTGGGGTCGATGGCGGTCAAGGTGCTCCTACCGTTCGATGTCGCAGGGGCCCGCCGCGGCGGACACGCAGGTCTGGATGAGGACGCCCGGCTCGGCCTCGGTGATCTCGCCGGTGCGCAGGTCGCGAACGGCGCCCGCCTTGAGCGGCGTGACGCAGCCGAAGCAGATGCCCATGCGGCACCCGGAGGGCATGAGCACGCCGGCCTCCTCGCCGATGTCCAGCAACGGCGTGGCGCCGTCCGCGTCGACGGTCTTGCCGGTGGCGCTGAACGTGACCTCGCCGCCGTCACCGGCGACGACGATGCCGGGGCGGAAGCGTTCGGTGTGCAGGCGATCTTGGACGCCGTGTTCGCTCCAGTGCGCTTCGGCGGCGTCGAGCAGGCCCGCGGGCCCGCAAGCCCAGGTCTCGCGCTCGGCCCAGTCGGGCACGAGTTCGTCGAGACGGGCCATGTCGAGCATGCCGTCCGTGGCGGTGTGCAGTTCGGTGAGCCGCAGCTTCTTGTTCGCGACCAGGTCGTGCAGCTCGTTGCGGAAGATCACGTCTTGTGGCTGTGGCGCGGAGTGGACCATGACGACGTCGTCGAACTCGATGTCGCGCAGCATGCCCATCACGGGCGTGATGCCACTGCCGGCCGTCAGGTAGAGCACCTTGGCGGGCTTGGCCTGCGGCAGCACGAAGTCACCGGTCGCCTGGTCGAGCTGGATCAGCGTGCCCGGTTTCGCCCTGCGGACCAAATGGTTGCTGACCTTGCCGTCCGGGATCGCCTTCACGGTGATCGTGACGCGGCCGTCCTGGCGGTTTGTCGGCGAGGTGACGGAGTAGGCACGCCACAGGCGCACCCCGTCGACGTCGACCCCGATCCGCACGTACTGACCGGCCGTGTGCCCGCGCCAGCCCCGTCCCGGCCTGATCACGATGGTCGCGGCGTCACCCGTCTCGGGGTGCACGGCCTCGATGCGCCCCCGCAGGTCAGCGCCCGCGCGCAGCGGGCTGACCAGGTCGAGGTAGTCCGACGGCAGCAGCGGCGTCGTGACCATCTCCAGCAGTTTCCACGCCCTGCTGCGGAGGGCTGTACTCGTCATGGCTCCAGCTTGCTGTGCCTCAAGGCGTAAAGTCCTGACCGCAGGACGTAAATCTGGTCGGCTGAATTGTTCGCAGGGAACAAACACGTGAGCCATGCAATCCGGAGGGCCAGCGAACTGGCCCTGGATGAGACGACGGTCACCGCACTGCGGGCCGAGCTGAAGTCGACCGCCGACGAGGTCGTCCAGGCGATCATCGACGAGGTCCCTCCCTACGCCAACGCTCTTTCGGGCCACATGGGCGCCACCATCCGCCGAGCCGTCCGCACCGCCCTGGGGCACTACCTGGACCTCGCGAGCGGGAACGCCACAGGCGGCGACGCCGGTGACGCAGCCTACGAGCTGGGCCGCGGCGAGGTGCGCGACGGCCGTTCGATGGACGCCCTGCTCAGCGCCTACCGCGTCGGCGCCCGCGTGGCCTGGCGATGCCTGGCTGCGGGTGCCGTACCCGCAGGTCTGCCCGCCGCCGAGGTCGCCAAGTTCGCCGAGCTGACCTTCGCCTACATCGACGAGCTCTCCGCCGCGAGCGCAGCGGGCCACGCCGACGAACTGGCCGCCCGGGGCAGGGCCCAGGAGCGCCACCTGGAACACCTGGCCCGCGACCTCCTCGCCGGCGCGAGCCCGGACGTACTGCTGGCCTCTGCTCAACGGGCCGGGTGGCAGCCTCCGGTTTCGCTGACCGCGGTCCTGTTGCCCGCCGCCCAGGCCCGGCCTGCCTACCGCGCGCTCGACCCGAGCACCCTCGTCCTCGACGATCTGCCGGACGCCTTCGGCGTGCTGCTCGTCCCCGATGCCGACCGGTCACATCTCTTGCGGCAGCTGACCGACCGCACCGCCGTGGTCGGCCCGGCCCGGCCATGGACTCGTGCGTCCGCCTCGTACGCACGAGCCGCACGCGCGCGCTCCCTCTCCTCCGATATCCGCGACACCGAGGACCACCTGCCCGAGCTGGTGCTGAGCGCCGACGTGGACGCGTTCGCAGACCTGCGTGCCCGAGCCCTCGCACCGTTGCGGACGTTGCCTGTCGCGACCGCACGGCGGCTGGAGGAGACGTTGCGGGCGTGGCTGCTGCACCAGGGCAGGCGGGACGAGGTGGCGGCGGCGCTGTTCGTCCATCCCCAGACAGTCCGGTACCGGATGTCGCAGCTGCGGGAGCTGTTTCCGGATCTCGCATCGCCACACCGGGTCCTTGAACTGACGCTGGCGGTCGGTCTTCGGGCCGGCTGACGCATACTTCGACCGACCGCGTCCGCGAGCGGTCCGAGGTTCGTGCCTCGTTCTCGGTGCGATCAGCTGGCTCATGCGGCCCGGGGAAGAGCAGTATTGGCCAGCTGAGACCGGGGGTTGATATGAAGACCAAGGCCGCGGGAAGTCCGTCGGGGGCGCTGTCTCTGAGAAGCGCGGTGGCGGATACGGCTCGACTGGATCCGGTGGACGATGCGCACCGGCCCCCTCGTCGACGCGCTCATCGAGCATCTGGTCGGTGATCTGGGCCGCTATGCCCTGGAAAGCGGCTTTCATGTCGTCGTGGAGGGCGCTGTCCCGGCACGGACTGACCCAGGGGCGCGCGGCGGGCTGCAGCTGGGTGACCGGCGGGGCGGCCAGGCCGGGTCACCAGGGGCGGGGGCCGGGCCGCTCGCGCCGGGGACCGCCGTGGTTCTGCGACGGCCCCGTGCCTCCCTTCCGACAGGTCAACCGGACGACCGACAGGGCCGGTCTGGCACACCGCGCGAGGGATGATAGGGAGGGAATGACGGAACGTGAGGTCAGGAGCTTCCATGGCGAATCGGGTTCACCGGCCTCGTGAGGACGCCGAGTTCGATTTCATCCTCAAGATGAGCGGAGTTCCGGTCCTCGCATACTTCACCGGGACATGGCCCAAGGCAATCGAGCCCTGCCGGGTGATGGACCTCGTCGTGGGTGACATCGCCGACGACTACACGGGCCGCCTGACGGCCGTCCGCGCCGACATCACGCGTTGTCCGGCCGCAACCGAGCGATACGGGATCACCGGAGCCCCGTCCTACGTCCTGCTGAAGGAGGGAGAGGCGGTGGCGCACGGCACGGGGCCTATGACCATCGCCGAGGTACGGAAGTTCCTGGACGGCCACCTCTGAGCGGCCGCTGCGGCACGCGGCCGCGACGCCCGTCACGTTTCGCCTGTGGGAGCTACGCCGCCTGAGACACCTTGGGGCTGAGACACCCCCACAGATCACATAACGCCTTCCAGCGCTGTCGCGTCTAGGGCGTGTTTCGAAAGTAGCGTCGTCCGCCCGGAGGGCGGGGCCCGCGGCGTCTGGTGCGGTGCATCGCAAGGCGGAGGGTCGTCCGCGTAC